>NZ_WKZK01000068.1:0-28631 GCF_009680135.1 Eubacterium sp. BIOML-A2 | reverse complement strand
TGCATTATGGCAAAGAAAAAGAAGCTCTGTTACGAGCTTCCTAAAGAATGAACGCTAAATCGACTGTGAATAGTAACGTTTCTATTATAATGTTTTGAAAACTGGGGATTGACATTCTGACAAAACCGGATTATTATATAAATATAAACAAACCGAAACGTTTCGGTTAACCCTAAGGAGGATAATACATATGCCATTAGTTACATCAGAACAAATGTTATGGGATGCGCAGAAGGGCGGTTATGCTGTAGGTGCCTTTAATGTGGAGAATATGGAGATGGTGAAGGCCGTGATTGCGGCTGCGGAGGAGCTGCGTGCGCCTGTTATGCTGCAGACGACCCCTTCCACAGTGAAGTACGGTTCACTGGACACCTATTTTGGGATCGTTGCTGCGGAAGCAAAAAAGGCTTCGGTTCCTGTATGCTTACATCTGGACCATGGCAGCAGCTTTGATCTGGCGGTACAGGCAATCAAGGCGGGGTATACCTCGGTCATGATCGATGGCTCACATGAGAGCTTTGAAGATAATATTGCTGTCAGCAAAAAGGTGGTAGATGCAGCCAAAGCATGTGGCATACCGGTGGAAGCAGAGCTGGGTAAGGTCGGCGGTAAGGAAGACGATCTGGAAGCAGAAGCGGATACCAATACAGATCCTGCAGAAGCAAAGGAATTTGTGGAGAGAACCGGGGTTTCCTCCCTGGCAATTGCAATCGGGACGGCTCACGGATTCTATGCAGGCACTCCGGTGCTGGATAAAGAAAGAGTGTCCGAGATCAGAAAGGTGGTCTCTGTACCGCTTGTTCTTCACGGGGCTTCAGGCCTCAGCGATGATGATGTCAAAGAGTGTGTGGAGCGCGGGATGTGCAAAGTGAACTTTGCCACAGAGCTGCGGGTTGCTTATACAGACGCAGGCAAAAAACTTCTTAAGGAGAAACCAGATACCTTTGATCCTAAGAAACTTGGCATTGTGGGTATGGAAGCAGTGAAGAATCTGGTGATGGAGCGCATGAAGGTATGCGGATGCGACCATAAAGTGAATTAGTTCCTGTTCACACCCTTTGGGCGTATACGGCACGGTTTGAACAGTAACGTAAAATAGTCTTTCTGTGCACGGCACAGGGGCAGATAAGGCAGGGATAACCATGGCAGCTACGATCAAGGATATTGCGAAGAAAACCGGACTTGGCCTGGCAACTATTTCTTCCTATTTAAATGGAGGCAATGTAAGAGAGAAGAACCGGATCAAGATAGAGGAAGCGATAGAGGAGCTTCACTTTGAAGTCAACGAGGTGGCAAGAGGCCTGAAGACAAATAAGACGAAAACAATCGGAATTATCATACCGGAGCTGAACAATATTTTCTGTGCTGAGATTATCACGGAAGTGGAGGACCAGCTCAGAAGCCATGGATATGCAACCATGATCTGCGACTGCCGTACGGACGAAAAACGGGAAGAGGAGGCTGTCGAGTTTCTGCTTCACAGGCGAGTGGACGGATTGATCATTATGCCCTCAGGAAAAAGGGGCGTATATCTGCAGAAGTTCCTTCGGGCCGGAAAGCCGGTGGTGTTGATTGACCGGAAACTCAAAGACATAGAATGCGACTGTGTCCTGGTAGACAATGAAGGTGCGGCAAGGGATGCTGTGGAACGGCTGCTCAAGGCAGGACACAGGAAGATCGGCATGATTGCCGGACCGGAAGAAATCTATACCGCAGAAGAGCGGTACCGGGGCTATTGTATGGCTATGGAGAAGGCAGGCGCTGCCTTTGGAGAAGGGCTGGTGGTCCGCGGCGACTATACGATTAAGGGCGGCGCGGCAGCCATGAAGGAACTGTTCAGGAAAAATCCGGATATGACGGCAGTATTCGTTTCCAATTACGAGATGACCATGGGTGCGATCATAGAGGTTAACGAGCTGGGGATTGAGATCCCCGGGCAGCTTTCCTTTATTGGGTTTGATAATGTGGAGTTTGCCAAGGCAAGCATTCCCAGGCTGAGTATTGTGGCCCAGCCCACAAAAGAGATTGGCAGCTGCGTGTCGGAACTGATGCTTAGGAGGCTGGACGATGCGGGAGCGCAGGAAGAGAAAGAGACGGTGAAGCTAAAGACGACCTTTGTGGAAGGAAAATCTGTCAGATGACAGAATTTTCTTTTAAGGAGAACCGAAACGTTTCGATAGAGAGCAATTTGATATTTCCGTTTATATAAACAGCGGATGGTATGGGAGGTAGAGATGGAACAATATTTACTGGGAATTGATATAGGAACCAGTGCCTGTAAGATTGCTGTATTTGACCGGGGCGGTAAGGTAATAGCCACGGCAAATGGCAGTTATCCGGTGTATTATCCTCATCCGGGATGGGCAGAACAGAATCCGGAAGAATGGTGGGATGCCATATGTTCTGCGGTTAAAGAAGTACTGTCCCACGGCAGTATCCGGCCGGAGCAGATTGCCGGCGTCGGAATTGACGGGCAGAGCTGGTCGGCAATTGCGGTTGACCGGGAGGGCAGTGTGCTTACGAATACACCGATTTGGATGGATACAAGGGCTGCGGATATCTGCGATGAACTCAATAAGAAGATCGGGGCGGACGAGATATTCGAACTTTCCGGTAATTCTCTGCAGCCCTCTTACACAACGGCCAAGATTATCTGGTACCAGAGAAATCTGCCGGAGATATATGCGCAAACTTATAAGATTCTGCAGTCCAACAGCTATATTGCCTATAAGCTGACGGGGGAGATGACTCAGGATCTTTCCCAGGGATATGGGCTGCATTGCTTTGACATGCACACAGGAACGTGGGATATAAAAATGTGTGAGAGGCTTGGGATCCCGGCGGAGTTTCTGCCGGAAATCCATCCCTGCCATGAGGTGATCGGTAAGGTTACGGAGAAGGCTGCCGCAGAAAGCGGTCTGGCCGTTGGAACACCGGTGGTGGCAGGAGGTCTGGACGCGGCGTGCGGAACCTTAGGCGCGGGGGTCATCCATCCGGGAGAGACTCAGGAACAGGGCGGCCAGGCGGGCGGCATGAGCATCTGCACAGATACATATCAGGCGGACCCAAGATTAATTCTGGGATACCATGTGGTTCCGGGCCAATGGCTGCTTCAGGGCGGCACCACCGGCGGCGGGGGTGTTATGAGGTGGCTGGAACAGCAGTTTGGAGACTACGAGAGGGAAGAAGGGAAGAGACAGGGAAAAAGCTCTCTGGAATTATTTAATGAGATGGCGGAAAAGGTATCTCCGGGAAGCGGCGGAACCGTATTTCTGCCCTACATGTCCGGCGAGCGTTCTCCTATCTGGGATCCGGATGCAAAGGGCGTATTTTACGGCCTGGATTTCAGCAAGACAAAGGCGCACTTTATCCGGTCTGCCATGGAAGGCGTGGCATATGCCCTGAAACATAATCTCGATGTGGCAGAAGAGGCGGGGGCAAAGGTCAGCGTACTGCGTGCCATGGGCGGTTCAGCCAATTCACTGCTCTGGACACAGATCAAGTCCGATATTACGGGAAAACCGATCCTCGTTCCTTCCTCTGATACAGCTACAACACTGGGCGCTGTCATACTTGCAGGCGTGGGTGTGGGCATGTATGAGAGTTTTGAGGAGGCAGTTGCCCTGACGGTGGAGAACAGACGGTCCCATGAACCGAATCCGGACAATGCTTCCGTTTACGAAAAGAACTATCAGATTTATCTGGAACTATATCATAATTTAAAAGAAACCATGAAAAAAACAGGAGGCAGGTAAAATGAAAGCAGCAGTAGTATGCGCAAATGAGGATGTACAATATCTGGATTACGAGGAGCCCCAGGCAGGGCCGGGCGAAGTCAAGGTGAAAGTGAAGGCTTCCGGAATCTGCGGCTCTGATATTCCCAGGGTGCTTCATAACGGCGTGCATTTCTATCCCATCGTACTGGGACACGAGTTCTCGGGTGATGTCGTGGAAGTGGGGGAAGGCGTTACGAAAGTAAAAGTAGGGGACCGGGTATCCGGGGCGCCGCTTCTTCCCTGTATGAAATGCGACGACTGCCAGAACGGCAACTTCTCCCTCTGTAAGCATTACAGCTTTATCGGATCCAGACAGCAGGGCAGCAATGCGGAGTATGTAGTCGTACCGGAGCAGAATGCGGTTGTTTTTGACCCGAGTATTTCCTATGAGCAGGGGGCCATGTTCGAACCTTCCACGGTCGCACTGCACGGCCTTCTGCAGAACGACTACCAGGGGGGACAGTATGTTGCGATTCTGGGCGGCGGAACCATTGGGATGTTTACGATGCAATGGGCGAAGATCTTCGGTTCCAAAAAAGTGGTTGTTTTTGATATCAGCGATGAAAGGCTGGAGCTTGCAAAACGTCTCGGAGCAGATGAAGTGATCAATACAACAAAAGAAGACTACATGGAGGAAGCGATGGCTGTCACGGGCAGCAAGGGTTATGCATACGTATACGAGACCGCAGGACAGGCGCCTACGATGTATATGGCCTTCGAGCTGGCGGCAAATAAAGCGCATGTATGTTTTATTGGGACTCCCCATGTAGACCTTACATTTACGCCGGCCATGTGGGAGAACATGAACCGCAAAGAGTTCAAACTGACAGGTTCCTGGATGTCCTACAGCTCTCCGTTCCCCGGAAAAGAGTGGGAACTGACGGCGCATTATTTTGCAACCGGACAGCTCAAATTTGATCCGGGATTCATATATAAAAAGATGCCCATGAGCCAGGCCCAGGAAGCATTCCAGATGTTTAAGACACCGGGGCTTGTAAAAGGAAAGGTTCTGTTGATGAACTAGTACAGCAGCGCACTAATAATTCAGCAATAAGCACCTGCTCTCTACGCCATAGCTGCACCTGCTTTCACTAGACGTAGGAACCACTACGCCGTCGCGAAAGCAGGCACACCTCTGACGCAGATATCAGGCACTTATTACTGAAAGATTCATGCACGGCTGTACTAGTACATCTGGTCGTGGACAGATATGATTAACTAAAGCTTGGGAGGGCTGAATTCATGATACTTACAGTCACGTTAAATGCGGCGATCGACAAGAGATATGTAGTGGAGGGCTTTCAAACCGGTGAAGTGAACCGGGTCAGAGAATGCGCTTATACGCCGGGCGGAAAAGGGCTCAATGTTTCCAAGCCTGCAGCAATTGCGGGTGCTGAAGTGGTTGCCACGGGTTTTGTCGGCGGGCATGCGGGCGCTTATATAGAAGATTCCCTGAAACCATTCGGGATTGAAAGTGCATTTTATCATATGGAGGCGGAGAGCCGATCCTGTATTAACATATGGGATGAGGTGAACCATGTGCAGACAGAATTTCTGGAACCTGGTTTTACCGTATCCGAGCAGGATTTCAACGGATTTCTGGAAAAATTCCAGGGGCTGGCGGCTAAGGCCGATGTCGTGGCAATGTCGGGAAGCGTACCCAAAGGTCTGGACGGAACTGCATACCAGAGGCTGGTTAAGGTCTGCAGGGATGCCGGGAAAAAAGTGATTCTGGATACAAGCGGAAGGCTGCTGGAGATGGGAATAGAAGCGAAACCGACGATGATTAAGCCAAATCTGGATGAGATCAGGATGCTGACGGGGCAAGAATGCGAGAGTATCAACGATATGATAGAGGCTGCGAAAAGAATCCACAACGATGGCGTGGAGATTGTAGCCGTTTCACTAGGCGGAGAAGGATCATTCGTTGTGTGCAGTGAAGGGATATACCGGGCAGAGGTTCCGAAAATTGATGCAGTGAATACTGTGGGATGCGGCGATTCCATGATAGCCGGATTCGCTCTGGGGCTGAGCGAGGGGCTTTCCATGGAAGGGGTATTGAGAAAAGCAAGTGCGATTTCCGCGGCGGCAGCCCTGAGAGAAGAGACCGGTTTCTATGTAAAAGAAGATATGGAGCGTATTTTCCCGGAAATCCGGATCGTAAAAATGAAATAAAAATTCCCGTATTTATACGGTGAAAATAAGAAAAGAAAGAAGGAGATAAAAAGATGGGAGAATTTATTAATCCGGCAGATGTGCCAAAAGTGAAGCTTTATACAGGTGAAGAAGTACCATGTGTAGGAATGGGAACGTTTGGTTCCGACAGATTTACAGCACAGCAGGTGTCAGACGCGGTCGCAGGAGCAATCCGATGCGGATACCGCATGTTCGACTGCGCGGCGTGCTATGGAAATGAGGACCAGATCGGGGAGGTCTTCAAAGCTGCATTTGACGAAGGCGTGGCAGAGCGCAAAGAGCTTTATATTATGACAAAAGTTTGGAACGATATGCACGAAAGAGTGGAGGAATCCTGCAGAAAGAGCATTGCAGACCTGCAGTGTGATTACATCGACATGTTCTTTATCCACTGGCCGTTCCCGAACTATCATGCACCTGGATGCGATGTGGACTCCAGAAATCCGGACTCCAAACCATTCAGCGTGGAAGAGTTTATGAGCACTTACAGACAGTGCGAGGCATTGGTAGAAAAAGGGCTGGTCCGCCATATTGGTATCTCCAATATGACAATACCGAAACTGGAAGCTGTACTGCCTCTTATGAAAATTATGCCGGCAGCATGCGAACTCGAGCTTCATGTATGCTTCCAGCAGCAGGAATTATTCGATTATCTTGTGGCTCACAACATCCAGCCAATCGGTTTCATGCCGTTAGGCTCCCCCCAGAGACCGGAGAGAGATATGTGTCCGGAGGACGTGGCTGACCTGCAGACACCGGAAATGCAGGAGATCGCAAAAGCTCACGGCGTGCATCCGGCTCTGATCGCACTGAAATGGGCGCATCAGAGAGGACAGATACCGATTCCGTTCTCTGTACATGAGGTTGAGTATGTAAGCAACTTAAAGAGCATGTTAGATGATCCGCTTACTGACGAGGAAATGGCAAAAATTGCAACTCTTGAGAGAAACAACCGCCTTGTAAAGGGGCAGGTATTCTTGTGGGAAGGCGCAAAAGACTGGCATGACCTCTGGGATGAAGATGGGGTTATTGTAACTTTGTAGGTAAGGTCCGCCTGCCGTGAGACTGACGGGGGAGGGAGCGCAGGACACATCCGGGCATTTCGGATGTGTCCTGCGCTCCCTCCCCCGTCAGTCTCACGGCAGGCTGGGCTGCATCCGACCGGGAGGGGAGCACAAACTTTATTTGTAACAGTTCAGGCAGGCATGAACTGTACCTTTATTATCAGATACTGCAATTTTCCAGTGCCGCCCCTCTTCCCCTGGAGAGAAACTTGTTGTATACTAATTCTAAGTATGCGGAGGAAAAATATGCTCATACGGGAGGATAAAACAGTGTATAAAGTTTTACTGGTAGATGATGAAATCCTGGTGCGCGAGGCGATTGGCGCAAAGATCGAATGGGGACAGCTGGGGTTTGAGCTGGTCGGCGACTGCGAAAACGGCAAGGATGCGATCGAATTTCTAAAGGAGACGCCGGTCGACGTTGTGCTTACGGATATCTGCATGCCATACATAGACGGCATGGGGCTGAGTAAGTATATCCATGAGAACCTGCCTCAGACTACGACCATTATTTTCAGTGGATACAGCGATTTTGAATATGCAAAGCAGGCGATTCAGTATAAAGTGGCCGAATATATTCTGAAGCCGGTTACTGCCAAGGAATTGTCCGAGGTGCTGAACAGAATCAGGGAGAAGCTGGACGGCGAGAGACAGCAGGAGCAGAAGCTGGATGAGCTGACGAAGGTATATCAGAGCTATACGAAGAATGAGGCACTGATCATATCCAGGGCGCTGTCGCGTCTGGTCAGGGGGACGCAGGACGTGGAGACAAGCCTGCGTGAGCTGGAGGAGTTCGGCATCACGATCAAAGGGGGATCTTACCGGGTGGCGGCCGTTGATATTGATGTGTATTCCGATTTGTATGAGACTGACGACGACCTGAAGAAGGAAAGCGCACTGATGTCCTTCGTTGTGGAGAACATCAGCAATGAGATTGTGAACAATCATAATGCAGGGCTGGCATACCGGGATTCCGACAACAGGGTCTGTATTTTGTTTCGGACAAATAAGCCAAAAGAGTATGCAGGTCAGGTGAATGCTATCTGCAGGGAGATTAAGTCTACCGTTTATGACGCAATGAAGCTGAGTGTTTCTATGGGGATCGGCAGCTATGTTACCTCTCTGGAGGAGCTTTACAAGTCCTACGATTCTGCCACAGCGATTCTCAAGTTCCGTTATACGAAGGGAACAGGTGTTATATTTGACTGTGAGGAGGCATTGCCGTCGGGGAATCCCATGGAGCTGGAACAGGATTTTAAAGACATTGCCGCTGCCGTGAAAGGGAAAGAGGAGACGGTACTTTATGAGATCCTGGATCATGTGGAGGACTGGATGCGGTCCGGTTATGTGAGCAGAAATAAGGCTGTGGCTTATCTTCATCAGGTACTCAGGATTATCTGCCAGACGGTGCAGGAGACAGACGAGGAGTTTTTGCTGAAGGATTCAGATATATCCGGTATAACAGATGCAAGGAACCTGGACAAGGCGATGAAGCTGATCCGGGAATATGCGGCCAGGGGGATGGATGCGGTTAACGCTGCCGGGCAGACGAGCGCGGAACGCCTGGCGGGTCAGGCGATGGACTATATCAGAGAAAATTACAGCAATCAGGATCTGGGATTGAATCATATCTGTGACTATCTGAACATCAGTACCAGCCGTTTCAGCAGCATCTTCAAGGAGGCCACAGGCAGGACCTTCACGGAAGTGCTTACCGGAGTCCGTATGGAGCGGGCAAAGCAGCTCCTCCGGCAGACAAGCCTTAAAAATTATGAGATCGCGGAGAAAGTGGGATTCAGTGATCCCCATTATTTCAGCATCGCATTTAAGAAAATGACAGGGAAAACTCCGAAGGAGTATGCCAGGGAGAGTTAATAAATGAAGAAAGAACAAGAACCCAGGACGATATTCGGCAGATTCAAGAGCATTCAGAGCACGATTATGGTTTCATTTTCTGTGCTGATGGTGATTGCAGTGCTGATCTTCCTTTTCATTGCATTGAACTTTACAAAGAATACGATCTATGAAAATTCGATCAATTATACCTCCCAGATTATCAAACAGGTGAATTATGATATCGATTCTTACATGGATTATATGCTGAATATATCATCGATCATTGCGGCAAACAGTGATGTTTCCTACTATCTGTATAATACGCAGCAGCCGGAAGAGGAATTGAAGGAAGAGAAGGAACGTATTCTAAGCCAGTTTAAAACCATTCGCAACAGCCGGAATGATATTTACAATATCGCGGTGGTAGCCGATAATGGGCGCAGTATTTTAAATGAAGGAGAGGATCAGTTTACCGAATATATTGACGTCCGGGAGCAGAGCTGGTACCAGGCGGCATTGTCGACGAAGAATCTGATCGCAATCTCTTCTTCCCATGTGCAGAATGCCATTAAGAGCAGTTATAAATGGGTGATTACTCTGAGCAGGCCGCTCGTAAACTACAAGACAGGTGAAAACGGCGGGGTGTTTTTTATAGACCTTAATTATAATGCCATCAGCTCACTGTGCAGTAACAATAATATCGGAGGTAGCGGCTACATCTTTATCCTGGATGAGAATGGAAATATTATTTACCATCCCCAGCAGCAGTTGATGTACGGCGGTCTGAAGACGGAAAATATCGATGAGATCATGTCCAGTACAAAAGACCATTTTCAGTCGGAAGAGGGCGATAAGCTTTATACAATATCCAAATCTGATATGACAGGATGGACCGTTGTAGGGGCAGCCTACACTTCGGAGCTGTTAAAAAATAACAAGCAGGCGCAGATGATGTACCTTCTGGTGGCGGGAGTTCTCCTGCTGGGGGTTATTGCGATATCCAGCATTATATCCAGAGAGATTACTAAGCCGATCCGCCAGCTCAGAGATTCCATGAGCATGGTGGAAGAAGGGCGGTTCGATAAGGCAAATGTGCCGGTCACCGCATCAAATGAGGTGGGAAGCCTGAGCAAATCCTTTAATGTGATGACAGAACGCATCCATACGCTGATGGAACAGAATGTGTACGAGCAGAAACAGAAACGGAAAAACGAACTGAAGGCGCTGCAGGCGCAGATCAACCCGCACTTTCTTTATAATACGCTGGATTCTATCATCTGGATGTCTGAAGCGGGAAGAAATGACGAGGTGGTACTGATGACTTCAGCGCTTGCCCGTCTTTTCAGACAGAGTATCAGTAATGACAAGGAGCAGGTTACGGTTGCCGAGGAGATTGAGTATGTGCGCAGCTATCTGACCATTCAGAAGATGCGCTACAAAGATAAGCTGGAATATTCCATTGATGTTTCTCCCGAGATCAATCATGTCATGATTATTAAGTTTGCCCTGCAGCCGATTGTAGAGAACGCGATCTACCATGGGCTGAAGTATAAAGACACAAAGGGAAATCTGAGCATACGGGGATATGTGCGGGGAAAGAAGGCCTATATCACGATTGCGGATGACGGAGTAGGGATGGAGGAAGCTGCCCTGGAGCATATTTTTGATGAAACAAAAAAAGAACATAAATCAAACGGTGTGGGAGTCCCTAATGTTCAGAAGAGGCTGAAGCTCTACTATGGACAGGAATACGGGATTTCTTATATCAGCAGGAAGGGGGTTGGAACAGTGGCAACCGTAACGGTGCCGCTGGAAGAGCAGGAAGATGATGAAGAAACTCACAGGTAAAACGCTTGTAACAGGAATGTTTTTATGTTGTATCCTCACTGCACTTTTTCTGATTATTTTCAACCTGCTGAGTATGCAGAGCCAGGATCAGAAAGTATATAAGGTGATCTTAATTCCCAAAACCATCGATGAGAAGAATGGCTTCTGGACATCTCTGATCGCCGGAGCGGAGCTGGGGGCGGAAGAGTTTAAGGCGGACATAGAAATCGTAGGGGGAAAGTCAGAGACCGATGTAGAGGGGCAGATCAGATGTATCCAGGAGGGGATTGAAAAACAACCGGACGCAATACTTGTCTCTCCCTGCAGCTATTCCGAGATGTCGGAGGCTCTTCAGAAGGTTGTGGATCATGGGATTAAACTGGTGCTGATTGATTCTGTGATAGACAGGGATATTGCACAGGGAATTGTTGCCACGGATAATTATCTGGCAGGCCGGGAACTGGGAGAGTTTACCCGGGGAATGGTGACAGACCAATCACAGATTGGGATAGTGGCCCATGTAAAGGGCTCATCGACCGCTATAGAGCGGGAAAACGGCATGAGAGAAGGCCTGGGTGAATATGAAAATCAGATTATGGACGTCGTGTTTTGCGGTTCTTCCTATGACAGAGCGTATAAGCTGACTGTGGATATGCTGGAAAAGTATCCGAAGATGGCGGTTATAATGGGCACGAATGAATACTCGGCAGTAGGGGCAGCGAGAGCGGTAAAAGATTTGGGACTTAAAGGAAAAGTTAAAGTAGTCGGCTTCGATAACTCTATTGAGGAGATTCAGCTGCTGGAGGAAGGCGTATTCCAGGGGATTATTATACAAAAGCCGTTTAATATGGGGTATTTGGGCGTTGAACAGGCGGTCCATATCCTGGATGGTAAAAAGTACGAGAAAAATGTGGATTCGGGCTGTAAGATGATTACTAAAGAAAATATGTATGAGGAAGAAAACCAGCGCCTGCTCTATCCATTTACCGGCCAGCAGTGAAATCTGCGGCCTGTATAAAGTATCATGCAGTGGATCAATAATGGATACCTGGGGACGTTTTGCGGCACATGTCCTGAGGTCAGGTCTTCAGTGAAGCCGAAAAATAATGATATAAAAATAAAGAAGAAAAGGTTAAAAATTTACGGTCGGTATTTTACAGACTGTAATTTTTTAACCTTTTTCAGTAAAATTTTCAATTTAATAAAAAGTTCATAAATACTATACTATGAATAAATCTTGATTGTAAATGTTTGTTGACTCAGTTTTCTGTTTCTTTGGTGGATACTTCCGGATTGAGATAAGAATACTGAAGAGCCTGCTGGGTGTCGGTAGTAACAACCATTAAAAGGATATTACCGTTTTCAAGATACCAGACATCGCCGTAGTTGGTGGGATTCTCCGAGTCATAACCGCTTTCGCCGTAGGTATCTTCCACATCCTGATGGATTTTATTATAGGTGTCCTTCAGTGTTTCTTCATCGTCTGTACCGAAGGCCCAGGCAACACACATTAGTTTGTCGTTGTCGTCGAACATGTATTTTACGGTTCCGTCCTGATCAAGATAGTTCTTGGCGAACTCATAAGTGGTTCCGTTATATATGGATTCATAGGTTGTATAGTCATCGCCTTCCTCGGCGATCACATCTTCAACAGAGTTCTCCCAGGTCATCTCCGTAAATGGAGATTTGACAGCCTGCGGCTGTTTCTTACATCCTGTAAGAGCGGTTATGGCAAGAACGATAATCAGTGATACAGAAAAAAATGTACGTAAGTGTTTCATGTGAACCTCCTTTTTGTTGCTCATCCTGAGCGGCAAGATAAACGTATTATAATCATGTTTTTCCGGAATTGCAAGTGTAGCTTTCACGAAATGATATATAAGACGGGGAGAAGCGGGGATATGCAGATACGTACGAGACAGCATTTGAAACAGGATGAGAGAATTGATGCAGCATCTCTGAAAGCAGCAAGATTAAAGAAGTAGGAGGAAGAAAAGTGGAAAAGATTAAACAAAATCCTTTTGTAAAAAAGGTGGGGTTTAACAGGGTTGTGTTATGCTTTGTTTTGATTCTTCTGTACGGATTCTTCTGCGCGATGACGCAGGGAGATTTTGCAGGAATCAGCCGTATTCTGAGTGCCCTTAACTATGCATATTTTCTTGGATTTTTATCATTGGGGGTTACTTTTGTAATTGCAACAGGGGGAATTGATTTCTCCATCGGGCCGGTTATGTTCTGCTGTGCGCTCGTTTCCGGATTCAGCCTCATTACATATGGAGTCCCGATGCCGTTAGTTATGGTGATCAGTATTCTGGTCGGCCTTCTCTTCGGTATCTTCAACGGTTACTTGGTAGCATACTGGTCCGTACCGTCATTCATTACATCCATGGCGAGTATGAATATCGCAAAAGGCCTCGCATCTGTATTTACAAAGACACAGTCTGTAAGCTGGCCGCAGTCTTCCGCAGAGGGCGGATGGTACAGATATCTGGTTAAGATGGGGGGCATCCCGACAGGACTGATTATCTTCCTTATAGTGGCAATTATCTGTGCGATTATTCTGAATAAGACCAAAATGGGACGTTATATCTTATCACTGGGAAGCAATAAAGAAGCAGTAAGGCTTTCCGGCGTTAACGTTAAGAAATGGGAAATGACAGCATACGTAATCTGTGGAATTTTGGTTGGAATCGGAGCACTCTTCTATGTATCTGCTTACACAACAGTTCAGCCTGGATATGGCGATCAGTACAACAACGAAGCAATTGCAGGATGCGTAATGGGAGGAACTTCCATGGCAGGCGGGCTTGCTTCTATCAGCGGAACAGTAATCGGTGTGTTCATCATCGCTCTGCTGCAGGAAGGTATTCTGGCTCTTGGCTTTTCAAAAGATTATCAGCTTATTATTACAGGTATTATTGTTATTGTCGCAGTATTCAGTGATGTTGTCGCAAGACGCAGAAAGAACTAATAATGATACATGGAAATCTGAGAATGAAGAAATAGAAAGGCAAGGGTAAAAGAATGGGCGAAGTTATATTAACGATGAAAGATATTGATAAATCTTTCCCAGGTGTTCATGCGCTGGACCACGTAGACCTGGAAGTCAGAAAAGGTGAAGTCCTTGCGCTGATGGGAGAGAACGGTGCCGGTAAGTCTACACTGATGAAGGTGTTGACAGGTATCTACAAAAAAGATTCCGGTACAATTACATATGAAGGAAAAGAAGTAGAATTTTCAAGTACAAAAGAGGCGCAGGATGCAGGGATTGTTATTGTGCATCAGGAACTGAATATGCTGGGCCATCTGACGGTTGCACAGAACATCTTCATCGGGAGGGAGTTCAAAAAGGGCATCCGCATCGATGACAAGAGGATGAATGATGAGGCCAGAAAGCTTTTCCAAAGACTGAATATAGATATTGATCCAAGAGAGACCATGAGCAGGCTGACCGTAGGAAAGCAGCAGATGTGTGAGATTGCAAAGGCAATTTCCCATGATGCGAAGGTGATCGTATTCGATGAGCCATCCGCAGCGCTGACAGAGACTGAGATTCAGGAACTGTTCAAGATTATCCGTGATCTGAGAGAAAAGAACATGGGTATTGTGTATATCTCTCACCGTATGGATGAGATCAAAGTGATCACGGACAGAGTTACCGTCATGAGAGATGGTGCCTATGTAGGAACTCTGATCACAAAGGACAGTACAAAAGACGATATCATCAACATGATGGTCGGCCGTGTTATTTACGAAGATCCGAAGACCCAGAGCATGGTGCCGAAGGATGCACCGGTAGTGCTGAAGGTAGAAAATCTGAATGCCGGAAAGATGGTACAGGATGTGAGCTTCGAACTCCATAAGGGAGAAATCCTTGGATTCTCAGGGCTTATGGGAGCCGGACGTACAGAGACGGCGCGTGCGCTGTTCGGTGCGGACCCGATCGACAGCGGCAACATCTATATTAACGGCAAGAAAGTAACAATCAACACTCCGCAGGATGCGGTTAAAAATGGTATCGGTTATCTGTCAGAGGACAGAAAGAGATACGGAATCGTAGTACAGAAGACTGTTGCCGAGAATACGACAATGGCGACACTGGAAAACTACATGAGCGGTATCTTTATAGATAAGAAGAAAGAGAAAGAGGTTGCGGAAAAGTACGTAGAGTCATTGGCAACCAAGACACCGGATGTAGATCAGCTTGTAGTGAACCTGTCAGGTGGTAATCAGCAGAAAGTCGTTATTGCAAAATGGCTGACAAGAAACTGTGATATCCTGATATTTGATGAGCCTACCAGAGGGATCGACGTTGGTGCCAAGAATGAGATTTATAAGCTGATGAATAAGCTGGCAGCAGATGGAAAAGCCATTATAATGATTTCTTCTGAGATGACGGAAATATTACGAATGAGTGACAGAATCGTCGTAATGTGTGAAGGCAGGAAGACAGGTGAGCTGGATATTTCCGAGGCAACTCAGGAAAACATCATGAATCTGGCTACACGAGAGATAGAGTAGGGAGGATAATAAAATGGCTAATAATACAACAAAAACGGCTGGCAGAAACAGGTCGGTAATTGACAGATTGGGAGGGCAGAAATTCATTGTTCTTCTGGTTGTAATTGCTTTATTCATCTTCTTCTGCGCACTCAGCCCGAATTTTAGAAAGTATACCACTTTTCTTAGTATACTGGATTATTCATATTATATCACTTTGATGGCAATAGGGGTTGCGTTCCCGCTGATGACGGCAGGTGTTGACCTTTCCATTGGTACCGGACTTATCTGTTACTCACTGGTTGGCGGATACCTGATTACATTCCAGGGTTGGCCGACTTGGGCAGGAATCCTTGCAAGTATCGTATTCGGTATGGCAATCGGCGTTCTGAACGGATGCCTCGTAGCATTAATGGATTTACCGCCGTTTCTGGCGACGCTCTGTACCTGTATGATTACAAGGGGACTTGGTTCCATTATCGTTGGAAGAGTCGGAATCTCCTGGCCGGCAGCAGCTGCTGAGGGAGGATGGTTCAGAAGCATCTTCAAGATACAGGTGAACGATATGAACATTCCGATTGGTTTCCTGTGGATTATCATCATCGTAATCATCATGACTTTTGTCCTGAATCATACAAAGATCGGACGCTATACGCTGGCAATCGGAAGCAACAAAGAAGCAACCAGATTATCAGGGGTTAATGTTAAATTCTATCATATACTTACCTATGTGATTTCCGGATTCTTCGCAGGACTTGCAGCGATTTCCTATTCCGCTATTTTTGCAACGGTTCAGCCGGGAACAGGCGCCGGATTTGAGTTGGAGGCTATCGGCGGAGCGATCATCGGCGGAGTATCCATGTCTGGCGGTGCAGGAAGCATCACAGGAACGCTGGCTGGTGTATTTGTTATCTGTCTCTTGAAGACAGGTCTTCCGTTCATCGGGCTGACAGCAAACTGGCAGCAGATTATTACAGGTCTTGTTCTGATTGCGGCTGTACTTGTAGATATGCTCAAGAGGAAAAAAGACCAGGCATAACCGAAGGAGCGGAGGTAACAGAAATAAAAAGTTTCAGTAATCAAATTTTCAGTAGTAAACCTATTAATGATAGATAGCAGCCAGTGCCGGTTCCGGTTGGGGACTGGAGACGGCAGAGGGGCTGTTACTATAAAAAACCATTTTATGTCAGGAGGACAAAAATATGAAAAAGAAAGTTTTAGCAGTATTACTTAGTGGATGCATGGTAGCAGGACTGCTTGCAGGCTGCGGTGGAAAGAAAGAGGAAGCAAGCGACAAAGCAGCTGGCACCGACACAAAGACTGAGGATACAAGCGAAGGTTCCGACAAAGGCGGCGGAGATTACAGCTTCGAAGTTATCGTTAAGAGCTTCCAGTCATCATACTGGCAGGCAGCCGTACAGGGAATTAAACAGGCAGAAGAAGAACTGGGTGTTAAGACGAATACAACAGGACCAAACGCGGAGTCTGATATCGCTGACCAGGTAAACATGCTGACCAGTGCAATCAATAAAAACCCAGATGGTATCGCTCTTGCAGCTTGTGACCAGAATTCAGTTCTGGACGCTCTGCAGACAGCACTTGATAAAAAGATCCCGGTAGTTTGCTTCGATTCAGGTGTGCCGGATGCTCCGGAAGGATCTGTATACGCTACAGTTGTAACAAACAACGGCGCAGCAGGCGCTATTGCAGCTGATAAGATTTATGAAGCAGTAAAAGACAAAATTGCAGATGCTAAAAAACCAGTCAGAGTCGGTGAAGTTAACCAGGATGCAACATCTGCCAACATCACAGAGCGTGGTCTTGGATTTATCAACAGATTCAAAGAACTGGCTGAAGCAGACGGAAAGAAAGTTGCAGTTGTAGGAAATGACTACTTTGTAGGTAAAGTAGAAAACAATGGCGATGAGAAATCAGCAGATGTCATCATCGAAGTTGCAGTACCGGCTCAGACAACAGTTGAACTGTGTGCTACAGAGGCTTCTAACATCATGAACAAAGACGACACAATCGCTATGTTCGGTTCAAACCAGGTATCTGCAGAGGGTGTTCTGACAGCAAACCAGAACCTGAGCGTATTAGGAAGCGATCCTGAGAAAAACATTATCGCAGCTGGATTCGATGCTGGTTCTACAATCAAAGCAGCAGTTAAAGACGGAACATTACTTGGCGCTGTTACACAGTCTCCTCTGATGCAGGGTAAATTATCTATCGAAACACTGTATAAGATCTGCGAAGGCGAAACAGTAGAAGATATCGAGACAGATGGTTACTGGTATGATTCCACAAATATGGAAGAAGCAGACATCGCTCCAAACCTTTATGACTAATTCATAGAGGTACAGTCGAATAAACTGTAGTGATTCAGGAGGAACCGGGGGTGTCCCGGTTCCTCCTTTCTAAAAGACATCCCGTTTAAGGAAATGAAAGTAGATTGAGATCAGAAAGAAAAGGCGCAGGAGGAGAGATATGCTTCAGGGGATAGAAACTGTCTTTGATAATAAGGAAAAGATGTTGGGACATCTGAAAAAGAAGTCCTATGAAAAGAACACGGCTGAATTTCTTGAAAGGAACGGACATTATTTTCAGGAAATGGCAGAGTATGTCGCTCAGGCAGAGGACAAAGAAGCTGCCGCCAGGGAAATTGGGGAATGCCTGGTGAAGGCAGTGAATGATCACTTTTCTAATAAGAAGGGAAAGATTGACTCCCGTACGCAGGTAGATTTGAATTTCTTTATGATCTACTACGTTTTTCCGTCAGTTCTGGGGCTGGAAGGGGATGACTCAAACCTGATTGCAGAGGGGATCTGCAAGGTATGGGGAAAGAGTTTTAAAGAGAGTAATATTCAGTATACGGATTATGACTCATTATATCAGTCTTTCCGGGAAAAGATTTTTGGTATTTTCTAAGCGGCCCGATGCGTCAGACAGAGACGGGAGGCCTGCCTCTGTCAGTTTTCGGCATAAAGGTGTGGTATGTATCAAAGAGGTTGTGCGGACATCAGAGGAATGTAGATAGAATAAGGAACGCCGATGCATTCGGTGTTCCTTTTATTTTGCTGCTTTTCACTGATGAAGTTGTGAATAGCAGAGAGAAAATTTTAACAAATTGTTAAATATTTAAGAAAATGTTAAATTATGATGGCTTTTATGTTAAGATAGAACCAATAACATAGAATTGAAATCAAAAAGAGTGACATACAATTGGAGAAAAGATAACATGGAAAACTGGAAGCAGGAGAGAAAGGCGAGGCGTAAGAAGCAGGTTCGCAGGCAAAAGCAAATATTAGCGGCACTGCTGCTTATGATCGTATTTATAGTATCAGCAGCTCTTAAACCAGAGACTAAGGAAATTGTTAATAATACTGTCCAGGCAAAAGAAAGTAAAGAAGTTAAGAATACTACGAAAACTATTACGAAAAAGCGGACCCTTGAACAGGTGAAAAAAGATGCTGAAGAGAAGGGGTATCCTGCTGATGTAATTGGGTTATTGGATAAAAATGAAGAAACACTAACATTTGTAGATAACTACGGGACGAAAAAAAATCAGGCATATGCGGATAATATAGAAAAAGATTTGACGCCAGGAGAGATTCCGCATCTGCTTCAATGGGATGAACGCTGGGGATATGCTTCTTACGGCACAAGCATTCTCGCAGTCAGCGGATGCGGTCCGACCTGTATGGCGATGGTTGTGGCAGGGCTTACGCAGGATTCCTCTGTTACACCTGTGAAGCTGGCTCAATATTCGATGGAACACAATTATGTGGACGAGGCGAATGATACATATTGGACATTTATGGAAAATGCGGGTACTGATTGGAACGTAAACTGTTATGGCGGAATGCTGGATGAAGAGCAGCTGAAAGCGGAACTTGAAGCAGGACATCCGATTATCTGCAGTATGGGGCCGGGGGACTTCACCCAGAACGGCCATTTTATAGTCATGACAGGTTATCATGACGGATATGTCAGTATAAATGATCCTTTCAGTATAACCAGAACGGAAAAAGAATGGGTGTTTGGAGAGATTGCAGATCAGATTAAAGCAATGTGGGTCTATTCGGTAAATTAATTTTGGCAGAATATAGGTTTTCAGTTGTAATATAAGATTAGAATTAATGAAAGTGTAAATCAAGGCAGGATTACACTTTCTTTTTTATGATATAGGAAATTTCTCTGGAATTTTCTATATCATAAAAACCCTCCGGGGGATGCACACGCCGCCATAAGGTATATAGCCGCAAGGCGGCATCGCGGCGGCGCCAAAGTGTGCAAGCCCCTCATGAATGAGGGGATAGGGAGTTGAGGTGGGCTTGCCCACTTTGTTCCGCTCAGAGAAGAAATTGTCAAACAACAGGAGCACAAGGCATCGGGTATAAATGATATGTCGCCGGTCAAGTAGACAGGCCACAGAAATGTTATGTTGCGAAACGGGTTCATAATTGTGCTAACACGATACCAATTGAACTTGAAGAGGCCGTGCTGCTTGAAGGATGTGGAAGATTTAAGCTTTTAGGGAAGATTGTGGTTCCCCTTCTTAAGCCAATACTGGCAACTGTAGCGATTTTAGATGCACTATGGACATGGAATGAATTCAATATATCACTCCTGATTTTACAAAAAAATGTAGTTAAGACAATTCCGCTGCAACAGTATGTATTCTTTGGTGAGCATGCATCAAATTATAATATGGCATTTGCAGCAGCTGTCATATCAATGCTACCTATTGTTATCTTCTTTATTTTGGCTCAGAAGAAGATTGTTGCAGGTATGACAGCCGGAGCAATTAAGGGATAAAATTATATGAAGAAAATCTTAGAAGTAGAAATTAAGGACGATATCCTAACTTTGGCATCAGATATAGTATATGAACAAAAGTTAGACTGGTGTAATGCGACAGTGCGACCTTTGAAATTATCGCTAATTCGTCCAAGAAATTATTTTAATTATGACTGTAGCGCCACATATCCTTTATTAGTATGGATATGCGGCGGGGGATTTGCAGGTGTTGACCATAATGTGTGGGTGCCGGAATTAGTATATTTTGCTAAGAGAGGTTTTGCAGTTGCATGCATCAGCTACAGTGTAAAAGACGAAACTCGTTTTCCTGAACGCGAAACTGAAGTGAAAAGTGCAATCCGGTATTTAAGAGCCCATGCAGGTATGTATAATATTAATACAGATCATATTGTAATCATGGGAGAATCCGCCGGAGCTTATCTGGCAGCGTTTACTGGTCTTACAAATAAAGAACAGGAGTATGAAAAAGGCGATAACCTTAATGAGGATAGTTTTCTCATTACGAAAGTGCTGGCAGGCAATTTGTGGATCGGAACAAACAAAAAATGACTTCTATAAAATGGCAGCTGTTACAGACAATGTTTCCGAACTCTTCCCTCCAGCTTATATATCAGATGCCGGTGTAAATTCATTTTCGGAACAGGCTAGAAGATTTTATAGTAAATTAAATACTGTTGGTGTTATGGCAATGTTGAACATTTATTCTGGAAACAATCCGGAAATTTCTCATGGATTTGAATGCATTGATACTGTATATTCTAGGGATAATGCAAATAAAATGATTGCTTTTTAAAAAAAAGTATTAAATGATTGATAATATTTACGCCAGAAAAGAGTGTGCAAGGAGGAAAAATGAAAACAACATATTGGATCTGGTATCCAGCTGATTTTGAGCTCTATCATGCAATGAAACAGAATTTTAGCCGTGTGGAAAGAGGACTAGGATGGCCGGCATTCTGGAAGAGCGAAGGATTTAGGAACAGAGTGGTATTTCGACGTACATATTCGCTTAAGAGAGAGACGGCATTCACCGTATATTCAAAGGCGATTGGTTTTATTTTGGTAGGAGAAAAGAAAGATCCATTTGGCAAGATGATTACCTGCGGGCCTGGAAATGTGAAGATATCAGTGCACGCTGGATGCATCGAGTGTTTTCCAAGTATTTATATAGATAGATCACTGTTATTATAGCTGTCAGCCAGATGAAAAGACAGGCAGATGTCCCAGATGTGCGGTTCATTTTGCATATATTCCCGGGGTGAAAACTGGTGAGGCCAGCATACGGGCGGTTACATTCTGTGAGGAGTGCGATCCAGAAGTATCTGAGGAAGATCAGTATGATATGTACGGAGACCGATTTGGATATAAATATAGTGAAGCAGTTTAATTTTCATGTCAATCGCTTCATGAAGGTTCTTGCTTTGAGTGTGTTTATGTATTTCAGGGGAGTGCGGAATTTTGGCTGTTAGATAAAAAGTTTCAATTAAAGCCCGGTGATTTTTTCTTTCATGCACCGGGGGATGCCTATGCAGTTAGTGCAGAGTCTAACAGCATTGTTATTAATATGAATATGAGGAGAAGCTATATTTATAAAGCATACCCAAGGCTTTTTTTCCAGTGCCCGCTGGCACTGAATTTTTTTGACAGTCATTCCGGGGGCCGAGAATCTGAAACAAATCTCTTTTCGGAAGATAGGTATGGTGTATGATAATATTCTTGCCTGTGGCATGAAACCATATGTTGAATTATCATTTATGCCAAAGCATCTGGCTTCATCAGATGCCAAATGCGGGTTTTATTATGGCGGCTGTATTGCACCGCCAAAAGATGAAAAAGAATGGACAGACTTTATTTTATTGTTTGTAAAGTACCTTCTGAACCGCTATGGCGAAAAAGATGTGGAAAGCTGGCCCTTTGAGATATGGAACGAGCCGGATGTTTTTGTGTTTTGGGCAGGGGCTAAAGAGCAGTATCACCGATTATATGAAATTACGGCAAAGGCAGTCAAGGCTGTAGACAGCAGAATCCAGGTAGGGGGACCGGCGGCATCAGGCAGTAAGTGGGTAGGATGTTTTATAAGATACTGTGAAGAGCAACAAGTGCCTGTTGACTTTATCTCCAGCCATCAATATGCAGGAGATCCGATCGGCGGTGTGAACGCCTCCTCAGACTTAGAAGCGGAAGAATATGCGGAGGCTGTTGCAATCGGCTTAAATGGGAATACCAACTTATTTGACGGGCTTGAAGGCGGTAATCTGATTGATGGAATTCGCTGTCTTATGCCGGACAAATCTGAAATTATGGAAATACCTAATACAGGGTTCCGTCAAAATGCTGCAATTGTGAGAGAACAGGCTAACGGACGTCCGGTCTATTATTCGGAGTGGAACGAAAACGCTATTTTTTCATGATATAGGAAATTGCAGAGCGTATTTCCATATGTAAAGAGGGTACAGCAAAAGCAGCAATACTGCGTTTTAGGGCTCGGCTCACATGCACTGCCTGTAAGCGAGCGGATTCATCTGCACTTGTTTTTTGAAGCACCGTATAAAGGTATTGGCAGACTGAAAGCCAACCTGCTCTGCAATATCCGCAATTTTCATATCGGTGTTGATCAGCAGGTCTTTTGCTTTGTTAATCCGGAACGTCAGCAGTGTCTCATGGATTGTTGTTCCGGTATTTGTCTTATAAAGCCTGGAAAGGTAGTTCACATTTAAATACACATGTTCCGCGATATCATCAAGAGAGATCGCATTCTGGTAATTTATAGTAATATAATTGTCTACTGCTTTCAGGGTTTCTTTCGTGGATTCATCTATCCTTTTTTCCGAAGCATTGCAATTTAACAAAATGTCAGTCAGTAGATCCGTAATAATCTTGTTTTGAATAAAACTGGAACGGATACCGGCGATAAAGGAAATATTAATGTTGTGTTCGATACACGTACGGATATTGTCTGTGCTTTTAAAATGCAGTACGCGGAATTCCGGTGCGGATATCATGGTATAGTAGGTTTCTGCCGCCCTGCCTGCAAAACGCAGATAATAAAGCTCCCACGTATCCTCTTTTGTCCGGTAAGAGTGGGGGATATTACAGTCGATGAGGACAACAGAATTGGTATCCAGGGTATAAGTTTTATTATTGATATCCAAAATTCCACAACCCCTGATTGTGTAGATAATAAGATAACCTTCTAAAACACGGTTCACAGTATAATAATTCCGGTTGCAGAAAAAGTGTCCGGAGCAGTAAGAGAAGAAAGGCATACTCTCTGTTTTCTCAGAAAAATAGAAGATTGTGCTGTAAGAATCTTCGCCAATATCCAGATTATATTCTCTGTTTGCTTCTTTAACATTCATAGTAGATCCTCCTGTTCTCTTTTTTTGAGTCTAGCACAATTATGTGCAAAATGATACGAAAAACAAGCAAAAAGAAAGCAGAACTATACAATAAGTCAAAAAATGAAGCCGTGAAGTCAAAAAACAGCGATGATTTGAGGTGAAATGTGTGATAACATCTGGATATAAACTAGAAAACGGACAATCGATTGTAAACAGTTTTCCAAAAAAACAGGAGGAAATCAAATGAAGAACATGAAAAAGTGGATGTCGGTTATATGCAGTGCAGCGATGATCGCCGGTCTGGCAGCCTGTGGAGCAAAGGATGCAGGGACAGAAGATAAGGGTAAGGAGCCTGCCGGAGAAAAAGAGAAGTTTAAGGTGGCGTTTGCCAGCCTGTGTGAGGATAATGATTTTGGAATTTCATCAAAAGAGAGCTTTGTGAAGGAAGCCGAGGCCATGGGCTGGGAGCTGGTTGTTCTGAATAACAATTATGACGGAGCCACGGCAATTCAAAATATGGATACAGTACTGACCCAGGAGTGCGATGGCTTTGTCAATTTCCAGGTAGATGCAGGGGTTGCACAGACAATTGCCGATATGGCGACAGAGGCAGAACTTCCGATGATTACCGTTGACTGCCCGCACCCCGGTATCCCGTTTTTCGGAGCAAACAATAAGGAAGCAGGGCTGATCGTCGGAAATGCACTGGGAGAAAAAGCGGCGGATACATGGGAAGGCAAGGCAGATCTGATCGTCCTCTGCGGCGCCCCGGGTTCCGGGGAGGTGGTAGATCTTAGGATGCAGGGAATTGCCATAGGTATCAAGGAAACATTAAAAGATGAGGATATTGAAGTCCTTGAACTGGATGGAAAGAGCGAGATTGAGACATCCCAGAAGGTCATAGCGGATGTGCTGACAGCCAACCCGGATAAGAAACATATCCTGATCGGATGCCTGAATGACCAGAGTGCACTTGGTGCATATAATGCGGTAGAAGCAGCGGGACGAGAATCCGATGTATACATAGGAAGCCATGGGTGTGACGCTCCGGCGATTGAAAACCTGAAAAACAAAGAAGAGAACTGCTGGATTGGAAGTGTTGCATATTTCCCGGAACGTTACGGCGAATATCTTGTACCTCTGATGGATGATCTGCTTCATGGCAAAGAGATTCCGGAAGAGAGCTTTCCGGACCATGTATTTATTGATAAATCCAACATTGACGAGTATTACTAAGGCCCGGGGAGGTGGGAATATGGACAAGGAGCAGACCTTATTAGAGATGAAAGGCATTATAAAGGTATTCCCCGGCGTGAAAGCATTGGATAACGTGGATCTGGAAGTGAAAAAAGGTGAGGTACTGGCCCTGCTCGGTGAAAACGGAGCAGGGAAGTCCACTCTCCTGAAGATATTGTCCGGCGCCTACCAAAAAGACGAAGGAGAGATCTTCATTGAGGGGCAGAGGTGCACGATAGACAACCCTTCGGATGCGTACAACCTGGGAATCCGGATTATTTATCAGGAATTAAACTATATTCCGGACCTTTCCGTGGCAGAAAACATTTTCCAGGGTAATCTTTTCTATAATAAGTTCCATTTCGTGGACTGGAAGAAAACAAATGCAGAGGCCGGGAAACTACTGGAAAAAGTGGGGCTGCATATTGACGTGACCCGTCCCATCGGGGAACTGTCGGTTATGGAAAAGCAGTTGATCGAGGTGGCAAAGGCGCTCAGCACGGAAATGAAAATTCTGATCATGGACGAACCTACTTCTTCTCTGAATGAAAAGGAAGTAACCAGCCTTGTGAAGCTGGTCAGGGAGATTGCGGCAAAAGGGATCGGCGTAATCTTTATATCCCACAGGCTGGAAGAACTGTATCTGGTGGCGGACAGGATCACCATTATGAGAGACGGCCAGTATATAGGCACAGAGGATATGAAAAGTGTTTCAAGAGAGCAGCTGATCCGGATGATGGTAGGCCGGGAAATGAAGGATATGTTTGTAAAGGAAGCGGCCAAACCGGGAGAAATTGTCTTTGAGGCGAAGGGAATTACAACAAAAGCAGTCACAGATATTACCCTGCATGTGAAATCAGGAGAAATCCTTGGAATCTATGGACTGATGGGCGCGGGAAGAGAAGAGATGGCGGAAACATTTTTCGGTCTGCACCATATTACATCAGGGAGCCTGTTTATGGAAGGAAACCAAATTAAAGTGGATCATCCCAGAGAGGCAATTGCACGTGGAATCGCCTATGTGCCGGCGGAAAGAAAGAGCGACTCTCTGATTCTGATACAGACGGTTCGGGAGAATACGACAATGGCATCACTGGACAAGATTACGAAAAAAGGAATCATCAGCCGGTCAGAAGAAAGCCGGATTACGAAGAAATGGATTGAAAAGTTCGGGATCAAGACACCTACAGGGGAGACCGTCATAGAAAACTTAAGCGGAGGCAACCAGCAGAAGGTGGTCATGGGGCGTTGGATGGAAATGAAGCCCCGGCTTCTGATTCTGAATGACCCCACAAGGGGCGTAGATGTGGGAGCCAAATCCGAAATTTATAAAATCATTGACGAGCTGTGCAGGGCAGGAACGGCAATCATCATGATCTCTTCGGATATGTCGGAATTGCTGTCCATGTCAGACCGGGTGGCTGCCATGTCGGAAGGAAGAATCTGCGGGGAACTGTCCAGGCAGGAAGTAACACAGGAAAAATTAATGGAATTAGTAGTAGGAGGGAAATAGGGTGTTGAAACAGACGAAAGTGAAAAAGAAATTGACGACAGAGGTAGCCCTCTTAATTGTCCTGGTAATTATGCTTATTGTGTTCAGTATATTGTCTCCCTATTTCTTTTCTCTGTCCAACTTCATGAAGGTGGGGCTTTATACGGCCCAGATGGGAGTTATGGCAGGAGGGATGACGCTGGTTCTGCTCTCAGGCGGGATCGACGTATCCGTGGGATCGGTGATGGCGCTGGTCGGAATCATAGCGGGCCTCATCATGCAGTCGGGAGGCAATACGTTCCTTGCAGTGGCAGCCGGGATTCTTGCAGGAGGTGTCTGCGGGCTGGCGAACGGGATGATTATTACAAAAGGACATGTGAATGCGTTTATAACGACATTGGGCACGATGACAATTATACGCGGTCTGGCACAGATATTTTCGGGAGGAAAGACAATCCTGATCCAGAATACTACATACAATGCAATTGGCAGAAAGTATATATTGGGAATTCTGCCGCTGCCCGTATTGATTATGATCGTGGTATTTATCCTGTTTTGGTTTATTCTGAAATATACAAAGTTCGGCCGTCAGGTCTATTCCATAGGTGGGAATGAAAAATCGGCATATCTGTCCGGAATTAAAGTAGTTCCTACCTACCTGTGGATCTATATTATCATGGGATTCTGTGCAGGCATATCAGGAATTATGCTGTCCGCACAGTCGGGCGCAGGAATTCCCAGCGCGGCGGCAGAGATCAACATGGAGACCATATCAGCCGTCATACTGGGCGGGACCAGCTTGTCGGGAGGAAAAGGCAAACTGATCGGAACCGTGATGGGGGTATTGATACTGGCTACATTATCAAATGGCCTGAACCTGCTCTCCGTGCCATCCTTCTACCAGGAGGTAATCAGAGGTGTTGTACTGATTATGGCAGTGATTTTTGACATGATGAAAGAACGGAAGAAAGACTAATAGAAGAAGGCGAGGAAAACGATATGAATTCAAGAGAAAGAGTAATGCGCGCATGGAAGCTGAAGGAAGGAATGCCGGACAGGATTCCGATACAATTTGATTTATGCAGGAGCCTTCAGGATCACTTTGCACAGGAGCTGGGAGTGGAGTCCAGGTATACGGATAACATATTTGAAGACGTGACCTATCGGATCAGCGGCAATGAAGTACGGCTGGCCATGGGAAGCGACCTGGTGATTGTCGGAGCGAGTGAGGCCGCAGAGTTCCAAAAAGTAATTGAAGCAGACGGAACCTGGTACAATGAATACCATCAAAAGCTGAAGCAGGGCCCTCTTTACGTAGAAACGGTAGAATTCCCCCTTGCGGAAGCCGAGACAAGAGAGGACATCGACGCATTTGAGTGGCCTGACCCACACGACCCAAGCAGATATATTGACGCCGAATACTATGTGAAGAAATATAAAGACGAGTATTTGGTGATCGGGGATATTGAGGTCACAATTCTGTCCCTGGCACAGCAGTTGGTCGGTATGGAGAAGCTTCTTGTGGATATGGCCATGGAAGAGGAATATGTGGAATACCTGTTTGAAAAATGCGCAGAGTTCCAGACCGAGATAGGAAAAGAACTGATACGCCGTGGAGTCGATGCCATCTGGGTGGGAGATGACTTTGGTTCCCAGACCAGCCTTCTGTTTTCTCCTGATATGTTCAGAAACATGCTGAAACCGTATTATGTTCAGATGATAAAAGATTTGAAAAAAGAGAGAGAAGATATCCTCTGCATCCTTCACTGTGACGGTGCCGTAAAACTGCTTCTGCATGATATCAAGGATATTGGATTTGATGTATTTAATCCGGTACAGCCCGGAGTACCGGGACATTCCCCGAAAGAGCTGAAAGATGAATTTGAAGATCTGCTCTGCTTCTGGGGGGCAATCGACCAGCAGTATCTATTGCCTAATGGTACAGATGAAGAGGTTGAGGCAGATATCAAAGAAAAGTGTGAGGTGCTGGGAAGAAACGGAGGATATGTCATCTCGCCGGCCCATATTATACAGGTCGATGTTACGCCTGAGCGAGTGAAGTTCTTTATAGAAAAAGCAAAACAATATGGTAGATATGAATAAGGAGGAACGGAGTATGGAACGACTTCTGATGGTGATAAAGGTGAAACCTGAAATGCGAAATGCATATATTGCAATCCACCAAAATCCATGGCCTGAAATGCTGAAAGCAATCAGGGATGCAGGATTCATTAATGAACTGATCTGGTACTTTGAGGATCAGTCGATTATCTACTTTGAATGTGAGGACGGAGATTATGAGGCGGCAAATGAGAGACTGAGGGCCACGGAAGTGTGTAAAAAGTGGGATCTGACGGTAGGGGCTTGGTTTGCGGGGGAGGGGGTAATGCCTGGGAAGATCTTCGAATTAAATCGGGATTTAGCGACGAGCTTTAGCCTCGGCGCGGATGGGGACGCTCCATAAAGGGATAGCCGAAAACCTCCCGGAGAACATCCATGTCCTTTCAAAAACGCGGCCGCGGACCTAAGAAATTCTAGGCGG
>NZ_WKZK01000067.1:0-29023 GCF_009680135.1 Eubacterium sp. BIOML-A2 | reverse complement strand
TGTTCCTTGTAACTTGTCCACCATATCAGTTCATTATAAAAATCTTAGATTTTTGTCTTGACAACTGAGCCACTATAGAATGCGCCTGCAATCTGAAGCGCTGAATATTTTTTCAGTTCAAAGAACTGCGCATCGGTAAGGTTCATTTTCAGCGGGGTAAGCTGCAGTCCCATTGGGACTGGGATTACCTTACCCGCATTCTGAGGGCCAGATAGAGAATCAGCAAACTTTTTCTGTAGCTGTCTGCGTTTTGCTTCATCTAAATCGCCAAGATACTGCATCGCCATGCTTGCAGTTAGTCCTTGTTCATACAATCGGTTCATAAACTTCTGGCTCTCCAGCGCTCCTCCGATTGTATCTTTCAGGATATTGCTTACAGGTTCTCCCATGATTCCATTCAGACTATACCAGGTTTTGAAATGCATCACTTCTGAACTCCTGAATAAATGCTGATCACCGCTCGTTTGATCGCTGTATTGGTAGTACAGTTCGCCCTTCCCTCCAAATACCCCAATGTCATCCATCAGGACAGCCACGTTGCTGCTCTGCATTAGCCATAGATCCAATGTTTTATATTCCCCTCCGTATTTCCCTGGTTCAAATTGGCGGCGGGCCCACACGTAGCTGTTCCCATAATGCTGACAGTTCATTTCTACCGATCCCCATAGTGTTGTCGGGGTCATGATGGGGTTTGGCCTTACTGTCAGCAGACGTGTCATTTCGTCCGGATCAGCACGTATCCGTCCACGCGCTGTATTCTGGTAGTATTTCAGCGGAAGTTTTCCGATTGTTTCGCTCAGCATCTTCAGACAGGTATAATAAGTCACCTCGCTTACCAGCTTTTTACTTGTGCCCGATATACCAAGCCATTCCAACAGCTCCTCACTATTTAAATCCACGCCGGTCCCGGTCAATGCGCTCCAGGCGTTTCTGATTCTGTTCCAAATATTCATATTTTTACCAGTCACTTTCTATAAATTTATCTATCTCATCTAAAAAGCTCGATGTGAACTCATGATAAATAGCCAGTTTAAATGCACACAGCACGGCATCCACCGGGTCAATCCTTTTAGTTGTCGCATCCTTATCAATCTTGATTAGCCCTTGGTTCTGCCGGATCACGGCATTGCTCATAGCATAATTCAGGAGCGGGTTGTATGTATACACAATATTCCGGCAGTAAGCCTGTTCCCGGAAGCCCTGTGTAGATTCATTCAGTGATTTGTGGCTCTGAAATACTTCTTCCACTATGTATCCCTCGTTCGAAAGATCCAGCATCAGCTTCGCCGCGTTGGCCGGGTCGAAGCATAGGCATTCTATTTCCCATCCATTCTCCCTGCATGTGTTCATGACATACTGCATAACTGCATTCTGGTCTACAATCGGCGTATTTGTTACCGTTAAGAATCCCATCCGCTCCCATGCGTCATAATCCACCTTGTCCTTCCTTTTCCGCTCGGCCATTTTCTCTCTATTTGGAATAAATGAATGCGAATACACTATATATTTGATGACTTCTTTCCCGGTGCTGTCATATTCACCTGACTGAAAAGGAATTATGAAGGCAACCGATGTTAAATCTATCTTTGCCGACATGTCAAAACCTACATAGACACTCATTCCCCTTGTGTTGATCGGGATCCCATTTACCTGGCACTTCTTCCATTTTGCCATATCCATGTATCCGTTTTCCTGTGCCTGTACCCAGACATTTAGCATCTTTGTCAGGAATGCGGTCATCTTTTCCGGGATTTCTTTGGCAATTTCAAAAGCCTCCCGTATTTTGGAACGCCCGTTTTCATAACTCATGCGGATAGGGTTTGCTTTCCACCAAAGCCGTTCATCTGCTATATTGTCCTGGTTCTCGTAATCATTCGGATCAAGTTCCAAAATGTCAACAAAATATGACTCATTCCATACATCCACGTCAGGATCCAGTATCCTGGAGCAGTATGCATATTCCTGCACATAACAAGGATATGTCAGATCTACTCCCGCAGTCGTAATGATCATGAGCAGGGACTCTTTTGTGTTCGCCCCCAACCCAAGGTCATAGAATTCTGTTGTCTGGTGCTGGTGATATTCATCCAGGATCAGTCCTGCGGGGTTGGTTCCATCACCTTTTTGCCCGTCCTCCTTACAAAGGGCTTTGATAAAGCTGCCAGTCTTAATGTGTTCAATCCGGTCACGGGTCAGCTTGAACTTAGAGCGGAGACTGGATCCATGAAGCATCAGCTGACATTCATTGAAAATAATTTTTGACTGGTCTCTTTTGGTCCCAGCCGTATAATACTCATATACCTCACCATTTTTTGTGGATTGGGTAGATATCTCATAGAGAGCAACCCCCGCCTCCATCTGGGATTTAGCGTTCTTCCTGCCAACCTCAATGAAACTCTGTTTGAACCGTTTCCGGCCTGTCTCCTCATGCCGCCATCCATATATCTGACAAAGGCAGAACCTTTGCCAAGGCGTTAGTATAATAGACTGGCCGGCTAAATCTCCCTTACTGTGCTTAAGCAGTGAAAACCAGTCAACAATCTTCTGTGCTTCTTCCTCGTCCCATATATATGGGAATGAGATTTCCTGCACATTTCTGGCTTCTGATTTTTTTATATCATCCAGAAACCGCCTGCAGGCCTGCTTATGCTTTTGGCAGCTTATATAATCCTCATTTTCCGTAAGCCTTGTGTCATTTAGGCATAGGCCTGCATATTCAATCAGCTGGTTAAGAATCGTCATACATCCTTTTTTCTCCTCACAAAAATAAGGCCTAGGGCGGCCTTAAATATTCCCAAACTTCTGTTTTATCATATCTTCTGTTTTTTCAGTTTTGGTTACTGCCGCTTTTAAACGGGAATCTATAGTAAGTCCGCATAAGGCAGCAAATCTGCGCATCTCTGCCGCATATCCTGCCTGGATGTCCACCATCGGGTTCTTCACGATAATTTTCCCGGTCCTTGTTTCCCTACTGATGCAGAATTCCTGATCTTTAAGGATCTCAGTTGCTTTAACATAGTTCGAATAAGCATTACAATAGCCGCCTAAATTTCCATAATCCAAGTTTCCAACGATTTCTATTTTCTTCAATTCCCTGATGATTCTGCGCCATTCTTTCTCTGCCACGTCATCAATGAGCCATCCTGGAGGAGTCCTTAAATGGTTGTTACCAACCGTTACTCCTGCTTCTTCCATCTCCTTATTCTGTTTCTCAACCAGTGTTAAATGGGCTTTCTGCATGTCAATCGGCTTCCTTGGTTTTCCCATGTAAATCCCCTCCTCCGTTTAGATTGCCAACTTTTTTATCGTATTCGGAGTTTTGCGTCAGATGTAGGGGACATGCGGTCAGCTGCAAATTTTAAAAACTTTTTTGGCCGCCCCTCCCCGCCCTATATTCCGAGAGCATATCCTGCAAAATCCTTTGTGTTCCGTTTTTATCTTTCCTGTACATCTGCTCAATCATGCTGTGTGTGTCATGATTTAGGCTCATAAGGTTTGTAATATCATTTCGTATCGACCAATTATCTCTTAACGGAATGATATGATGCACAGTATCTGCCAACTCAATCCGTCCTTCTGTCATGAATAGATAGACATCAATGCCTCCGTCTTCTTCCAGTGTCGATGCTCTTGTTAACTCCCACACCTTGCCGCTATAGTACTGTTTGCTTCTGTTGTCACGACTGTATCTATCATATTCCTTGTGTCTGCTCTTGGCGCATAGGCAAGTGCTGCCTGAGGGTATTCGCTGTCCGCATCTGCTGCATCGTTTGTATATTGGCACTATCACCACCTCACTATTCGTCGTTTTGTAGGTATAGAAAAAGCACCCTCGGTGAAGGTGCCTGTAATTCTACAAACTTTTATTATTTTTCGCATATACCTCATAAAGTTTTTTCCCTAGTAAATAGTAAAGAACTTCCTTTTGGTTATGAAATGCCGAACTTATCTGCATACATTCATTGTTTACTATAAACTTCTTACATGACTTATAGAAAGTGACCAATTGTTTAATCAACATTACTTTGTTCTCCATACTTAATTCATCCGATTTAACTATTTCTTCATAATATTGATACATTTTCAGATCTGCATTATAATTGCTGTGGATCACCTCACAACATTTTCCATATTCACCTTCAACATAATCGATAAATTCTTTAGAATATGTATACCTATTGCGTAGTTCAGTAAACATATTTCTTACACCCGTAGCATTAATATTTTCATATCTTAGTACCACTCGAACAAAATTCTCAATAACAGATCGAAAGAAAGTGTAATACACTCTCAATGATGACTTTTTAAAAGAATCCATAAGGCTAATCATATCCGTAACCAAGCAATTATAATAATGTTCTTGTTTCTTTTCTGGAAATGCATATGCCTTTTTTATAAACAATATCCCTTTTGCTATGCATGCTAAGTCTGTATCAGAAACGTCTTCCATTTTCACAAATGATATAAATTGATTGATATCTTCTTTGCAAACATCTACTTCTCTATACCTGTTCAACATATCATAATCCTTTTAGCCATTTTTCTAATTTCTTATTCTCATTTTTCTTTTTATTCTTTTTAGGTGTAGAAGACTCTTTGTTCATATCTTCAATGTCAATTTTATCTATGTATTTCAATATGTTTTCCTTAATATTTTCAATCTTGTCATCATCTAATTCTAATAATATGCGGCTTACTCTCGCCGCAATTAATGTTCGAGACCTGATTACATATTCTGGAAACTTAACTTTTAAAATATTATTAACAAATTCACCTACATCAGAATTTTTCTTTATAACATCTTTCTTTATAATTAACACAGTTATAATTCCAATTAAATCTATAATATCTAAATTTGTTTTCTTCAAATAATTGCGTATTATAGCGATATTATTACCCTGATTAATCATACGACTCAACCCTTTCCAAAAATTCTTTACAGATTATTTTTACATCTTCTCGTGATTTTTTATATTTTGATGAAATATTTCCTTGTAATCCTACTAATAAGTCATTAACATAGGATGCCATATTACTAAACATACCAATTTCTCTTACTATTTCATCTCTTTCGAAAGTATCTTTTAATTGTAAAGTTTTTTGCGTTAAGTCCTTTACCATTGTATATACAATTCCAAGTGGTTTTATTCCAATATCTTCATTATCATCTAATCTATCTATCACTTGCTTCAACAGTTTAATCCCTAAAATAGAATAGCGATCTATCCTGTTTGGTACTAAATAAAAATCAGAAGCAATAAGAGCTGCATCAGTATAAACGGAAATTGTTGGTGGACAATCAATAAAAATAAAATCATATGCATTTCGCAAGTCGTTTTCTTGAATAAACCTATTTACCTTCCTTGCTTTTGTTCCATCTTTATCACTTTCTACTAGAATAAGGTCAATAGTTCCTGGCAACAAATCCATATTATCGTTAAGTCTTACTATGACTTCACTTGGTAATGGCAAATCAATCTTTCTTGCTAATGTTGTCTGCGTTTCAAATAGACGCATTATAGTACGGTTCCCTTTCCCCTCGGAATAATCATTAAGATATTCATCTTCCATGTCAAATTCGTTAACTAAACTTTGTGTCGTGTTGAACTGAGGATCAAGATCAATAAACAAAATCTTTTTTTCACAGTAATTCGCTAAATATTCTCCTATACCAATACATAAAGTAGTTTTACCAACGCCACCTTTCATATTAATAAAAGATATGACTTTACCTTGACTTTCCATTCAATTCTCCCAAAACCTTTTCGTTAAATACACCACATTTTATATTAATAATACTCTATTTTATGATATAATTCAACAAAAAACGCCCCACACTTTCATGCAGGACGTTTTTCTATATGTGTATGAAGGAGGATCATACTTCCGAGAAAATCTTTATTGCGGCGGCAAATGAATTCTTAGCCTTTCGACCTACTCCTATTCAGGAACCCAGCCGCCTATACAGTACTGCCTTATTAATGCCCCAAGGGCTGTGTTATTGAGAAAACACCACCGAACAAATGATCCAATCGTTCTAGAATAACTATGTCATACCCTTGCACGGGAATCAAGGGAACTTTCGGTCTTTTCGGTCTTCTTTATGTACCTGTAAAATACTTTTGATACCCAACTTCTGCTATACCCAACAATCGCCCCGATATCATCCCAACTCAAATCATTTATTACACGATAACGAATGATTTCACTTTCTGGATGAGGCGCTGCCGCAATAAACGCCTCCACCTTCGCTCTGTCCCTCCGAAGCTTCTCCTCATAAGTTTTTATCTTCCCTCTCAGCCGTTCCTTCTCCTCGATATACCACGCAGTGACATCTTTCCCCTGTCCTCCTTTCGGCATGTCTGTTATGACATTGTTCCTGTATGGATTAAACTCCTCCAAATTTGCCAGTTCCATACTCAGGCTCTTTAATTTATTTAAATCAGCCTGCATACTGAATAATTCCTTTAGTGTCATATATCTTCGCCTCCTTCTCGCTGCCTTTTTCTTTTCCCTATTTCTCCCAGCTCATTCACTACTGCGCAGATCATCGCGGTTGCAAAGCTGTGATTTTCGTATTTCTCTGCCAGAATACTAGCCTTTTGATATACCTGTTCAAATTCGCTGTCCGTCAATTCTTTTGAATAATATTCCTTATAGAGCTGCCAACACTCCGTTATCATTTGATGTACTTGCATGATTTCCATTTCAATCCCCCTTTTTATTAAGCCATCCCTCCACCATACCACCTCAAAATCTGACATGTGTGCCGTTGAAACCCAGTGTTTACAAGGCTTTCCGAAATAATCCCACGTCCCCACCTATTTTTTGTTAGTAGGGCGCTATACATATACTACATACAGACTCAATGACATAATAATATATATATAGTGTTACTATAATATAGAGTGAGTATGTGAGTATATATATAATAAAGCCTCTCGTTACAAGGCTTTCAAGCATCCCACCACCATCCCACATTTTATTAATAGGTGAGTAGAAATGGGGGATTACCTCTGATTATTAAACGGAATGTTTTCATCGTCTATATCTACATCCTCGTATTCTTCAAAATTGTTCGGTTGCTTAAATAGGACTTTCACGTACCTGGCTTTAGTCTTCAAACCTGCTATCGAGGTGTTCACGGAGTATTTGCCATCCCGCGACTTTTCCAGATAGCCGGCCTCCGCCCATTCCTTTTTCACGGCATTAAAATCATACCCATTTTTCTCCATTGCCTCTCTCAGTACATTCTGGTTTACAAGGCAGTGTGAGTCCGCAACCTTCCCCCAAAGTCGGTTTCCAAATGTAATATTAAAGAAGTTCTCGTTCTCTGCAATCCAGTTCACGACAAATTTATACGCCCTTTCCGCCTGAGACACTTCCTCTTCGTCCCTTAACAGTTCTGCGACTGCTTCCAATTCCAACGGTGCTTCATCCTTAAAAATGCATTCCTGCGCCAGCTGATCAGCAAGTACAATACAGGCCAACGCCTGTGCCTGTTTGCCAGTGCTCTTTGACATTTCAGACAGCTTTCGGCATAACTCCTTGTGTCTTGAAATAAGGCTGCCCGTATCCAGACTTTTAATATATTCAATAAATCTCCGTCCCGCCAGTCCGTTATTTTCCCGAACAGCTTCTAAAATATGTGAATAATCCTCAAATAGCGGCTTGTCTACTTCCATCTCAATAACCCGGTTGAAAGCCCCGGCGCCTGCGTTATCACTTACAATCGGCTTTTCGCCATTGAAGAAAGAAATATTTTCCCAAGATCCCTGCTCCTTCTCGCGGCTTGTTCGGTCAAGTCTTCCGCGTGTTTTTCCTTCTGTTATCGCATAAATCAGTTTCATCAGATCTCCCCTTGCCAGCTGTGTCTCGTCTACGAATATAGGAAGATTTTTCATCAATGCTGCACGACTTGTACAATAATTAACCGTAGAATCCACTGACAGGATTAATTCATCAGGGACTCCCCATATTGAAGCTGCTACTACAAACGCCACAGTCTTTCCTGTTCCCGATGGTCCCCATAGGTGCACCACAAAACAAAGGCATTTCAATATGTGCGTCATCACAGATCCCAGGCTTGCATCCATAAGTAGTCGTACATTCAGATTTTCCCGGCACTTACTGCATGCGTCTCTCCATGCATCAAAACTTCCCCGCGCGCCTAAGGCCCTTACCGTCTTCGCCTGCGCATTATCCCCATCAAACTCAATACCATCCATGTAAGGGAAGAACTCTTTTCCGATCCACCCGAAATGTGACACTGTTTTCTTTAAAGGCAACGCATCCTCATTAAGCCGGTACATATCTGCGATATAGTTTACAAGGTTTTTGGATGTCAGATCTGTAACCATGACACCAATATTTGCCAACTTTATAATCTTTGTCTTAGTGCAGCATAGTTCTGGTTCAACTTTTACGTCTTTCCAAAGGTACCCGCCCTGCCGCTTCACGCTGAATGCCATGTGATATTTTTGCTCCCCTGTCTCGATGTTCTCTGTAGTCCCGATTGGCATAATTTGCTGATATGAGGCCACTATTTTAACGGGAGGATCAGTTTCCTTTTTCCCAGGAACCCACATACACACCCCATCTTTATTACATTCCCAATATCCGCACTTCAATTGTACGGGCTGATCTATAAACTCTGTTTTGTTGTCTCCTTCGGATTGTTTATGTACGTACGGCGCGGTGGATTTCTCATATTTCAGCGCACTTTTCACTTTCTGGATAACAGTCTTTTCATCCAACGGCGGGCGGCATTTCAATTTGTTTTCAGCCTGCGCCGCGGCTAATATTGCATCATCTGACAATCCTTTTGCCTGCAGACTGCATGCCAGCCTAAATATAGTGTCGTCCCTGGCCCCTTGCTCAATCGTTCCTGGAGAAACAAAAGTCCCTACCTCTTTTTTCTTCCCCTCATCTAGGAGCATATAAACCAAATCATCCGCAGGTTCTATAACTGCATCGTCCGGCCCTAATTCCCATTCGTAATGTCTCCCATTGAAATGTAGGCTGGGCGGGGCCACAATATAGCCCCCGTCCCCCCTGACATCAACTCCACTCTTATTCTTAAACAAATCGCGGACACAGGGAATTTCTCTGCCGTCAGATCTGAAGAAGATATGGTATCCGCCACCGCCGGTAATGGAAAGCATTGTATCTTCCGGAAGTTTACCGTGTTCCCTTTCCCACTCACGTATAGCTTCCCGACCGTCTACCCCTTCCTCTTCCTTCACATCAAGATCAATAACAAACACTCCACCGGAAGGCTTGCCTGTCACGATGCCTATATTTGCGTCTGGCCATCTCTCCCACCATTTATTTATTGTGTCAGGATCTGTTGTGGCATCATGAAACCCATTTTTGACCATAGGTCTTTTGTAATCTTCACTGGTTCTTCCGTGTGATGACACGGGAAACACTGCCAGTCCGATCCTGGCATACGCCAGCGCATATTGTCTGATCGTAAATTTTGTATCCGCCAATTTGTCTTCACCTCACGTTCTAATCTTCCTCAGGCCCTATGCAAAATACTGTAGGCAACCAGTGATCCGTCTTGTACTGCCAGAATCTTTTCACCAGCGGCATGTCCAACGTCTTACCATCAATCAGGTATGTCAGCAGCTGAGTAGGTTCCCTATGTATTTTTCCTTCTTTTATCAGTTCTCCGAACACATCAAATATTTCTTTGCTCCATCCGCACCAGAAAACTACATGTTCACATTTTCCGGATAACACATCTAAATCGCCTTTGAACGGTATCTGTTTTTCTGTAAAAAACCATTCCAATTCCGCATAACTGACATAGTTATTCTTAGAAATATAAGCCAGTATGGCCCTTTTTACTTCCTCTTTATTAAACTGTTGCTGCATCCCTCTGCACCTCCTCTATATTGATAATGCCTTTTCCGATTAAATAGCCAAGTAAGAATACGTATTCCGTACCAATTCCTACGCAATTATTCACGGTCTTCCTTCCGGTGTTGTCGGCAAGCACTTTCAGCTCATAAGCCACATATTCTGCATTATGAAAGCTGATCTCAGAATCTTCTGCCATTCTATATTTCTCAATCAACTTAAAGTAATGGCCTGCTGCCGATTTCGCTTTTATTTTTTCACGCTTTTTTCTGCGCTTGGAGTATTCGTCTTGTAGGACGTTCCATACAGGCCAGCCGTATTTCTCGTAAATATAGTCATTTGTCCCCGCAACAGGTGAAGTATCGTCATTGATATAAGGCCCATCGTACTCACATATTTGCAGGAACCTCTCAAAGTCTTCCTCCGGAACTGACTCGTTAACATAAAGTCTATTTAATGTAACGCTGCCTAATACGACAAATTCTCCAAGTTCTGTTTTATACTGGTAATTCAATCTAAAAACCTGACCCTTACTCAGATCACAAGGCTTTACCCTTACTACTTCAATTTTTTCTGACATTTTTAAACCGCCTTTCTCTCTCTTTACTGACAGTTAATAGTTTCGAATACATCTTTTTTCCCGCTATAAGTACTCGCCACAGGTACTCCTCAAATCTTAATTCGATCAACAATACGTTGCCACAATCTTCTTTTCTTCCACAGATAGCACCGATGCGAATAGGCTAGCTGATATCCCCCTGTATAGCACGGCTCCTTTAAATTACTGCGCTTCTTAAATCTGCAATTATCACATACCCTAATCATGTTTCCCTCCTAAATGTCGCTGCGTCAACATCCACATCTCGTCTATCTCAATTTTACTCACGCTCTTCCTCCTCTTCATCCAGCAGAAGCAGCTCTGCTGTGTCCTGATCCACGCCGTAGTTATCCATTATGTCATATAGCCTTTGTTCTCTCTCTTCATTCATTCCACGTTCCTCCTGTCAGTCTTGACATCCTGCCGCCGGGTTCAGGTGTTGGCGCACCGTCCCCCGGAGGGCAAATAATTCTATGTTAAATTTTTCATAGCGATCCATGCCCGCTGCCACTCACACGCTACCCTTGCACTCTCCGGTGCATGCCCGTTCACCTCCGTATAATTATGTATCGCATTCTCTTCAGCCAGCTTCTGCCAGCGTTCATCCGACATCATCGGCATATCTATTACGGGGTAAATCCCGCCTGTTTTGCTTCTTACCTGGCCTATAACCACATAATTCATTCGGCCCCCTCCTTCGCTCTTTTTCTCTCAGCTTTTGCCCCCTGGCAATATCCTAACCTGAATGCCGCAGCAACAAGCTCAAATATGTTTTCATAGTGTCCGATTAAATCAAACATATTACCGCAAGTTAAAACATATCGGGTATTCATTTTGTCTCTCATATCTTCCGATAGTTTCACAACATTTTTTAATCTACTCATATTGCGACACCTGCTTTCATCTCAATCTGAAGCGGCCTATGCCTGTCAGTGAATTCAAACAGCTTCCGCAGATAATCTTGGATCTTTTCGTCCCTACTCCTATATGACAGCAGAATGAGCCTTGTCTGCTCATAATCGGCAGTATCCTTCTGTAATAATGCTGTGATGCTTTCCCGCACAACTCTATTAAATTCTTTATCTACTCTGTTCATATAGCTTATTCCCTCCTCTTACAATTGGATTCTTTCTTTTCGATAACTAAATCCACCGCCTTAATGCAAAAATCCTGTAGTCTTTCGTCAAGTCTTGATTCTTTCAGTTCCATAGCCCATACCTTTTTAAGTTCATATAGTTCTTCAATGTCCATCTTATATAATTCATGTATCAGCTCATCCATCAATCTTTTTAATTCATTCATACTGTCACTCCTCCTGCGACAACCACGTATCCTTCTCTGGCGCGCCTGTTCCATTTTTCAACCGCCTTTTGCCTGCATTCGTCTATAGACACATATCTGGATGGAATATCCTTAAAAGTCATTGTTTGTCCCTCAGTCTGGATACAGGAGACAGCGTGACATGATGTACATTGTATGTATACTCTCTGGTGCCCCACGAATTCATTCTGTTTCATTTCAGCTTCCCCGCCGCAAAACGGGCACCTTTTTAGCTTGTACTCTTTATGCTCTTTCATATCAGCACACCTCCTGATAAACTACCTTGCAAGCATTGATATTCCCATTGGCTAACAGCAATGTAATCTCTTTCGGATAATCATGGTCTTCCAACCAATTCTTCACTTTCTGGAAGACACTGTCTGCGTACTGAACCGTCACGCCGTCATGCCCGTTCCTGCTATATGCAGTCTTCACGATTTCATTTTCTGTTATGTCTAACCTTTGGATAATGGCGCTGATCGCCTTGTCATGCGGCCTGTTGCTCTTAGACATTACCCCCAGCTCCTTTGCCATGCCAGTGCAATCCCAAAGAACAGGTATGGCAACTGGAAGATGTGCGGTTACTGGAAAACCTAAATCCGTATAAATTCTTGTAACTTCCGCAGCTATATACACCGGCTCAACGCCTGCTGCCGACAAAGCATCTTTAATGTTCTTCGCCATCATGTTCGCAGAAGACAGTTTTTCCCTCTTCGGCCTTTCCTTTTTCGACATCTCATAAGAACCGGTCTTGCGCAGAGTTGGCAGAACTTCAACCGCTAACCAATCTTGAAAGTTTTCTGCTACTTCGTTGCTAGCCTTAAATGTTAATTTATATACTGCTGGTTCAGGGATATATGAACCTTTGGCTATTTCGGCAGATGTGCCGAAAAGTTTTAAATATTGGTTCACTCTACGCCACATTACGTATTCTTTATTGCCTTTTCTCTCTGTTAATCCAAGACTTGTCGCAACCGATTCAGCATCGAACATATAATTGCCATCTAAATCAATTTTTACTTTCACGTTAAATGCATCGTTCCCAAATACTTTTATCTCATTTTTCATATAAAATCCCCTTCTACTTCTTGTAAATCTGGTTGGAATCCCATATAATGAAGATGGAATTCCTGTTGTTGACGGGTTTCATGTTTCGAGTAAATACATTGCTTTGGCGGGCGGTATTTACTCTTTTTTTGTCTCAATCGCTTCTTTCTCTCCTTTCCAAACGTATCCAGTTAGCTCATACAGTTTCTTTGGGCTTATGTAAGTATTCCTGTATTCTCGCTTTCCACGCTTTTTTCGTGCCTTGTAAATGATTCCTAAATCAAGTGTCTCGTCTTCCATCTTGTCTCTGATAGTATCCGGTTTCATGTTTAATACTTTAGATACTACCTTCAGCGGCACGCTCCCCACGCTAAACTCCGGAAAATCTGCCATGATATCCCTCCTTTCTACTGAATCCACTCCTCCAAATTTAGAAGAAAACTCTTTCTGTTTTTCGAATACTACCACCTTTCAAAACGCCTGTAAACCCCATGAAATCGCGGTTTTTCGGTGTTTTAATCAACTAAATTTTGATTTAGTTATGTAGTGTGCCACGCTGTGCCACATGCTCACGAATCTGTGTGATTGGGTATCTATAAATTTGATGTGCCACGGTTTCTCCACTAAACTATAAATTTAGTTAAGTAAAAACTTTTTTGACACATTTCGTTTATTCCAATGTTTATACGCTGAACAGCTTCTTCAAATTCTTTTGCGGTTTCAATACCTTATGTCTCTCACCGGTCACATTGTTCACCATATATCCGTCTTCCTCATGATATGTAGTAAAATGCACGCCCTGACTTTCAAAAAACTCTTCAGTGATATCTCTGCCGCCGTGTGCCTGGTGCATACGATTTACTATCCCCATCCATGTACACATGTACATATTAATGTCCCAATTCCAATACTCCATTAGAAATTCTGGCCCATTTTCTTGCCCGATCGGTTTATTTATATCCATCTGGCTTATGTATTCTATACAGTAGAAATAATCTTTGACTTCGTATTTTTCTCCATCGTAATCTTTTGCGATCGGGAACATTTGCATAAATTCATTCGGTGTAAGACACTCCACCATATCATTCACTCCGGAAATTAAGTAAAACCATTCTTCTATTTCCTCTTTCGTATAAGATTCTCCGGAATCAAACGCATTTGAAATAAATTTAATCAGTAGATATAGATATTGCTTAAACTTATCCCGATATGCAGTCAGGAATTTTTCATTGCTCATTTCATTCAAACACCCCATTTTTTCTGAGAACCTTATTATTGCAGATGCATAATGCTTTTTCTTGGGTTTATAATCAATCAACTTTTTGCCGTCCATTACATAAAAATTGTACATATACTATTTCCTCTCTTCTAATGAAACACCATACTTCACTGCCATCTCCTTAATAATCGCTATATATCCTTCTATCAGCTTCGGATCGTCAGCAATAACATCAAGTTGATTCAGCTTGTCTATTTTCGATTTACACACACCGTTCATTGCATAGGCCTTCTTTTTATTTGTCAGCCTGATTCCTAGAGCAACATGCATTCGCTCCTCAAGTATCTTGTATGACTCCTCGCGCACAGCCCGGATGTGTTCAGAGCCTCCTAAACTATACGCAATCTTATTAATGATGACCCCAGTATCTTTACGCCATGCATTCGGTCTGAGTGCGATAACTTCTTTAATAGAATCCACTTTACTATCCAGTTTAGTTATGTCTTCTGTATTTGTATCTACCTTCATCCTGATATTCTTCATCTCCTGCAGGCTCTCTATCAGGATATCTTCGATGCAGTTCGGCCCTCCATCTCTCAACCGGAAGTAATCATCAATCAACTTATCGTGGATATCCCACGCAAGATCTGTGTCCATAATCTTGATGAGCTTTGCATATCCTCTTTCTGATAATATGTAAATGTGTTCCGCCTGTGTAATGGACTGCTTTGCATAGCCTAAATTCTGGAGCAATTCCAACGTGCTTACCTCACAAGCACGTCTCTTCAAGTCGATAAAATCAACATTTTCAGTAAACCTTCTGATATTATCAGTAATACGTGCCCTGACATTTCTCACTTCCATTTCGTGGATCTCTGCAATAGTCCTATCGGAGACACATTTCTTTCCTTCTCCAAATCCTCCTAATACTACCGGGATTTCTCTTCCCATAAACTCCTGTCTTCCTTTTACTACTAATTCATTCTCTTTCATTTAATTCTCCTTTCTGCGCTCACATCGCGCATGTTTACTGTTGCTATTCAGTTTTCAAGGTACATATATGTAAGCCTTTCTATTCAAGTAGTTTTTCCAACGGCACATGAAGAGCATCTGCAATTTTGTTTCCTATTTCATCAGAACAGCTCTTTCCTGACTTTATATAGTTGATTGTGGCCCTGGACACTCCTGCCATCTCCGCCAGCTTCTTTTGGGTCAGTTCCTGCCGTGTAAGTTCTGACACGAATTTGATTCTGTCTATTCTCATTTTTTTCATCTCCTTCCCGGAATTAACACATACATTTGCATGTAACATTCTATTTATATAACAAGCTTTTGTATTTTTCAATGCTTTTTCACAAACTTTTGCTTTTAAATTCTTCTAAAATATGTTATTATTTTTATGAGGTGATAACATGACTATCGGTGAAAAAATAAGGCTATATCGAACAAAAGCTAATATGTCGCAAAGAGAATTGGGAGAAAAATTAAAAATCTCTCAACAGCAAATCGCTCAATATGAAAACGGCACACGAAATCCAAAGATAGAAACCTTAAAAAAGTTTGCATCATTTTTTAAGGTTCCACTTTTAACTTTTACTGGAGATGATTTGGTTTATAGTCTTGAATCCCCGGATCCTTCTGTCGAATCAAAATTAATTCAGTCAAAAGTGGATGCAATAGTAAACGATCCGAATCTTACAAACGAAGAAAAAGCAAAAATGGCCAATGATTTGTTCTTGCAAGTTAAGATTTTGCAAGAACAACACATGTCGAATATCGAAGTTGCTATGGATTATATTTCTAAGAATACCGAAAAAAAGGATTTATTAACCACATACTTCGACCTGCTAAATGATGATGGTCAAGATAAAGCCCTTGAACAATTAGAGCTTCTGACTAAAATCCCACAATATTGGAGAGATGATGACCCAGAGGCTTAAACGTCTCTTCATGCTTTCCCCCAAGGGTACTCTTATGAGTATCCTTAACACCATACTAATCCTTCCGCAGTATTCAATTTTCAAGGTACACTTCAACTTTACAGACTTACTAAACATCCTTGAACGTTTTCGTGTTTTAGTACGAGAACCCAATAATCAGCGTTTTCATCCCGGCTATATATTTACTTTATAGACCACCAGCATCTCCCGGATGACAGCTTCATACACAGGCTTGAAATCCTTATCGCCCTCAATTACTGTTAATTTGGTTATGTCCTTAATTTGGGTCTTTGTAGCTCCCTCCCTTGCAGCCTCTCCCTTTGCCCGATCGAGTCTCTGATCTAATCGGCACGGACGTTTGCGGTTGAGCCGATCATAACTTTCTGTTCTCACAGCGCGGTGCCTATCCTGCATACTTCCTATGTACTGAAAGCCAGAACTCTCTGCTATTGCCGCTAACTTAAAATCTTGTGTAGGATTCGGGTTGAAGTCACGTTCGCCATCCGTGGCGAGCGCCCAATAATCAGCACTTTCTTCTGCAAATTGATTCTCCGTAATATTTGATTTTACCCACCTGGAATAATGACTTTTGTCCATTTCCAAGTAGTCATACAACTTTTTCGCTGTAGTCATCCCATTTTCATCGATCCCCAGTGCAATTTCTATCGGTGTCCGATTTAATTTGTCTTTCATTATCTCGTTCGTCGTTACTTCTCTCCTTTCCCTCTTGTCGCTTCTTGAGCGACTACTTGACTAAAAAAAATTTCCATTGGGGCATCAATATCCAACATAACTATCATAGCCTCTATTTCCGTGCTTGTAAAAACTCCCTTTTTCATCTTTTCATAAAAGGTTTTTGGTGTAATCCCCAGTTTTTTCGCCACTTTAGCACGTGATAGTCCTCTTGAATAAATAATTCCAACCAACCTACTTGTGTCTATCATTTCACACCTCCTTGTCGCTTATTACGCAACAATGATAGCATACAGTTATGTAACGTGTCAATATACATTTTAAACTTTTTTTCATTTTTTGTTGCTTATTAGGTGAAATATGTTATAATTCGATTATAAACAAGAAAAAGGAGGATTCCTTAATGAATTTAGGAGATAGAATAAAAGCCAAAAGGGACGAATTAGATCTTACGCTTGAGGAAGTAGCGAAATTCGTAGGTGTCAGCCGTCAGACAATCCAAAAATATGAAAGCGGAGTTATTTCAAATATTCCATCTGATAAAATTGAATCCCTCGCTTTTGCTCTTCGCACTACTCCATCTTATTTAATGGGGTGGGAGTCCTCGGCCAGTATCACTTTATATAACGTGCATTGCGAGACAGCAGATGAATCAGAATTAATAATCTCATTCCGGAAATTGTCGGATATAGGAAAGCAGAAGGCAACAACGTATTTAGAAAATCTATTGTCATTGGAAACAGCAGAGCACGATGCACTACCACGGCCGACATATTTTATGGCCTATTATCATGAACTTGCCTCTGCAGGGACAGGTGAATACATTTTCGCGGATCTTCCTACTGACACTATAGAAGTACCAGTGAATGAACTATCAGAAAAGGCTGATTTTGTAATAGGTGTAAAAGGAGATAGCATGGAACCGACATTCCACGACGGTGACAAAGTGTATGTGGAAAAGATGCAAGTTGTAGAAATTGGTGACATAGGTATTTTTATGGTCAACGGGGAATGTTTCATTAAAGAAACTGGAGAAAATGGGCTAATATCTCACAATCCGAAATACGATGAAATTCCGGGAACTGAAACCATACAATGTATTGGGAAAGTTTTGGGAAAAGTAAAATGATGTTAAGCCAATAGGCCAAACATAAACGTGGTGTTTTCTTGGTATGCAGAGAAAAGGGAGGAACTTTATGAGTAATCTACAAGAATTGGAAGAATATAGGAAATATACTTCCCCAGCAGAACTTCACAAAGCAATAAACACATTAAAAGGTATTGTCGCCGGCATTACAACGGATTACAAAATAAGTGAAGATGAGGTAAACGAATTAAGCCACTGGTGTTTGTGCCATGCGCATTTAATTGACCGCCACCCTTTTAAAGAATTGATTCCGCTTATTGAGTCAGCATATAAAGACAGTGTTCTTACTGCCGATGAATCAAGTGATATTGTGTGGTTGTGTAATAATTTTGTATCAGATTCTGACTATTATAACCTGGTGACTTCTTCTCTGCAATTTCTAAATGGGATGATACACGGAATACTTGCTGACGGCGTGATCACAGATGAAGAGATCCGCACACTGAATACCTGGATTTCGTCAAATGACTATTTGACTGGGTGCTATCCCTTCGATGAGATTGAAAGTCTGCTTCTTTCTATACTAAACGATGGGATCGTAACTGAAGATGAACGGAATATGCTAAAAGCATTTTTGAGTAATTTTATTGACCTCAAGTCTTCCTATAATCTTAATAGCAAAGAAATTGAAACTCTGAGGGAACACTACAGCATAAGCGGAATTTGCGCTATATGCCAGGAAATTGAATTTGACGGAAATCAGTTTTGTTTTACAGGACAGTCATTGAGAGCTAAAAGAAAAGAGATAGCCGATCTAATTACGTCACTTGGTGGTAAATTCAATAATAGCATTACGAATAAGACCAGATACCTTATAGTTGGCAATGACGGTAATCCATGCTGGGCATTTTCTTGTTACGGCAGAAAAATTGAGGACGCTGTAAATCGTAGGAAAGCCGGACAGACTCTCACTATAGTAAATGAGGTGGATTTTTGGGATGCTGTCGACGATTTGGTGTAACGATAACAGTATAAAAATAGAAGAAGGAGGTACGAACTATGGCATTAGCACAACAACGAATTTATACCATTGATGATATCTACGCCCTGCCGGACGGGCAGAGGGCAGAGCTGATAGACGGGCAGATATACATGATGTCGCCGCCCAACAGGCAGCACCAGAAGCTTGTATCTGAATTACATTATCAGATTCGTGACTTTATAAAGCGTAAAGGAGACCCCTGCGAGGTATATCCTGCCCCATTTGCCGTGTTTTTGAATGAGGATGAGGAAAATTACGTGGAGCCGGATATAAGCGTTATATGCGATAAAGACAAGCTCACAGACAAAGGCTGTAGCGGAGCGCCCGACTGGGTAATAGAGATAACATCACCGTCTAATCCACAGATGGATTACGGTGTGAAGTTATTCAAATACCGCACTGCCGGAGTCCGGGAATATTGGATCGTGGATCCGCAGAAACGCACCGTCATGGTATATGATTTTGAGAAGGAAAAAGAGTCCAATCTGTATACCTTTGAAGAAGATATTAATGTCTGCATCTATGATGATTTCACAATCAATGTTGCAAAATTAATACCCTAACCCCCTTCCAAAGCCTGCTAACCGAAAAAGGAGTGAAAATATATGCGTAAAATAACCTATTTAGCAGTTATGGAACCTACAAAAGATGGATACAGCGTATACTATCCCGACCTTCCGGGATGTATCAGTTTCGGCGCTACAATTGATGAGGCACAGAAGCAGGCTGCAGAAGCGCTGGAGCTTCACGTATATGGGATGGTAAATGATCATGAAGACCTGCCTGCCCCATCGGTTGACCTAAAGCCTGATGAAATTGAAGGCTGCGTTGTGTCTCCTATATCTGTGTTTCCAGTTATTGTAAAGAACGAAATGGATAACCGGATTTTTTCTACGTAATACTACGTATTTTTATTGACATACGTAATATTACGTGTTATAATATAACTATGATAAGGAGAGGAGATACCAAAGATGCCAATGACTTCTAAAGAGATGATAAAACATCTCAAAAAACATGGTTTTGAAAGCATAAGCCAAAACGGATCTCATATTAAAATGAGAAACCCGGAAACAGAAAAACAGGTAATCGTTCCTTATCACTCTGGATCCCTTAAAAAGGGATTGGAGCAAGCTATATTAAAACAGGCGGGACTTAAATAGTCTCGCCGCCCAAAACAAACGGAGGCGGTCTGATGAGTAAATTATTTTATCCAGCAATTTTTCACGAGGCAGAGGAAGGCGGATTTTGGGTATCATTTCCTGACTTTCCTGAATGCTTCACAGATGGGGACAATATGGAACAAGTTTATGAAATGGCGGTTGATGCTCTCGGCCTTGCGATAACAAGCAGAAAAAAAGAAGGGCAGGAAATACCCGCGCCCTCTTCCATTACCAGACTTTCTGCCGATAACGGGGTTTTTGTTATCGTAGAATTTGACATGATGGAATACCAGAAAAAACATAACGCAAAGGCAGTAAAAAAGACATTGAGTATTCCGGAATGGATGAACGAGGAAGCAACTGCTGCCGGGGTGAACTTCTCACAGGTGCTGCAGGAAGCGCTGATGCAAAAACTGAATATAAGCTAAGAAAATAACTGTTTCTATATCAAAAAAAACGCCCGGTACGCCAATACCGAGCGGGTTTGAGAAACTATCAACCACATTTCAATCTGAACCACAGACGGAATATGGCGACAATACTCTCCGAACAAGAATATTGTACCATTCCAAGCGTGGTTTAGTCAACTACGCTATTTTTCTGCCATTTTATAAAAGGAGTGATACAATATGGCAAGATACAAGAAAAGAGCTGATGGAAGATACCATACCACCATCCCCACAGGAATCTTTGATGATGAAACAGGGAAGGAGATACGCGTCTCCGTCTACGGAAATTCCGTAGCTGAGTTCGAGTCCAACAAAGACTCCGTAAAGGCCCAGTTGCTGAACGGAACCTATGCCAACGACAAGGATACCACATTCAGCGAATACAAGTGGCATTGGTTTGAGACATATATCGAAAATACAGATAAATCCTATAATCGAAAAAGGATATATAGAAACACACTGAAGAACCACACCGCGGGTCTGGATCCAATCCCCTTAGGCAGCATAAAGAAATCCCAGGTACAGGAAGGATATAATAAGCTCAACGGCAGCCCGGATCTGCAACATGAATACAAGATCACCCTCAATCAGATATTTGAATGCGCGATAGACGATGGGCTGATTTCCAAGAATCCTACCAGGAATATCACTATAACAAAGCGCAAAAGGAAGAAGAAGCGTGCTTTAACAAAAATTGAACGGGCCGCAATAAAGAAAGCTGATTTTACTCTCCAGGAACGTTGCTTTGTAGGATTACTTCACTATGCCGGCCTTCGGCGTCAGGAGATTCTCGCAATAACAAAACCAGACATTGATTTGTTCGATGATAAAATCCGGATCAACAAAGCCATTGAATTCATCGGTGAACGTCCCAACTTGAAGGACACTAAGAGTGAAGACGGAGAACGCTTCATTGATATTTTGGCCCCGCTTAAACCTGTCCTGGAAGAATATATGCAACAACTGAACACGCTTCTGCTCTTCCCAAACTCAGCCGGATCGGTAATGTCCAGGACACAGTACAGACGGTTCTTTGAGAAGATAAAGCTAAAAATAAATACTGCTGCCGGCGGCAGGCACCATTACCAAAAGAACGACAAAGGAAAATACAATCTTGTGTACGACATAGATATGTGTCAGGGCCTCTCAGCACACGTTTTCCGGCACGAATACGCTACTATCCTATATTATTCCGGCATAGATATTTTAGAGGCTATACGGCTGTTTGGACACGCTGATTCAAAGACTATGACAGACATATATGCGGAGCTTAGAAAAGAAGAATCAAACTCAAAGGATAAATTAAATCAATACCTGGAAGAAAAATATAGTTAACCAAAACACTGCTCCCGGAAATTTTTTTCAAAAAAGCAAATTTGAAGTAATTTAGTCAAATTTTAGTCAAAATGAATTTTTTCGCCGAAGAATGGCTTAAAATGGGCGTTTGCGGGACTATGCCCGAACACTCGTAATGAAGGGGTCGTCGGTTCAAGTCCGATTTCCAGCTTTCGTAAAAAAGGCCGCAAACCCCGGGGTATTAAGGGGTTGCGGCCTTTTTTATATCGTTGGAAAAGATAGATAAGGAACCAGATCTGTTCAAGATAAATACTGAATATCACAACCATCTGAAAACGGATGTCAAAGTACATATATATCAAGAAGAAAACTCCGTGTTATGAATATTTTCAAAAATTCTTTCGCTATATGAATATTTTAGTGGATAAGCGGCACATAATGTTGCGTATTCATCATGAAATGTGTTAATATATATACAAGATTGGAACTACTCCTCAAAATAGTTCCTTTCCCACCACATTCAAGCCCGGAGTCCTGAAGATTCCGGGCATTACTTTATTTGAATCACAGTAATGTACTTTCCATTTTCTGATCTCATCATGAAGAAAACGATGGTTGCAGTTAGCCATCTTTTTACCACTATCCCTCCAAAAGAGAATCTATTGAAACCTCAAAGATATCTGCAATCTTCTTAATCATATAAATATCAGGCAAACGCTTCCCCCGTTCATAATTTGAAAGAGTCGTCCTTGTTATATGCAGAAATCTTGCAAGCTGCTGTTGTGTCATGTGTTTCTGAAGCCGTAACTTACGTATACTAAAACCGATATCTGACATAAAATCGACCGTCCCCCCTATATTTCTACATTATCATGCTTTCCAAGAAAAGTATACGTAACGTGTCGTATATTAACTATTTTCATTTTTTAACGAGTTCATTCCACCTCATATAATGACAAGTCAATTTTGGAAATGTATCTATATTACAGCATATAAATACTGTCATTCACTGAAAGCAATTTGAATGCATTTCTAGATCCTCTCTTTTGCGCCTCTCTTTTGTGAAATCTCCTTTCCTTGCTTATTGAATATGTCTATGGTACAATACAAAAAAGCAATTTGGATATAAAAGAAAAGATGTGCTTAATGAAATAATTATTAAGCCAAAAATGTTTTATGGAATAGGACGTGTAGGTTCAAAATAAGGTTAAAAAGAAAGGAAGGCATCATATGAAAAACAAAATACTTAAAGTTTTAACAATCCTGGGAATGGCGCTTTTACTGACCGCTTGTTCAGCAAGCGACAAACCGGCAGAATCAACAGACAAAACGGCCGATGAGAGCTCCGATACAAAACAGTCTCAAGATAAGAGTACTGACAAAGAAGAGAAAGTTCAAAATTCTTACACTATTGATCAGATTACAATCACAGCAGAACATTATTCAGTTGAACCATATAATGATCCGAACGGTAAATTTACAAAACGAATCTCTATCATGTTCAATATCAAGAACGAAACTGACAGTGCCTTTGGCTATGTTAAAAGCTGGGAAGGCAGATTACCTGACGGATTCAAATTGGAAAGCCTGATTGAGGCACAAGATTTAGACTTAATACAGGTTCCCTCCGGTGGTTCTATTGATGACGCAGCTTATTTACTTGCGGATGATTCCGCGAATCTTGATGAGATAATAGCGACATATTCGTTTATGGATTACAACGAAGATTATTGGAAGGACTTTGGCAAAATCGTGTCGGGAGAGATGAATGAAGAGGAATTCAAAAGCAAATATGGAACACCTAAAGAATTAACATTTGATCTGACACCAATTAACTAAACACAAGCCGCTCCCTCATCAGCAGACCATTCCAGCCTTAATTCGGCAATGATTTATCCGATGATAAAATCTGGGCTGATAAGGTAATTGAATCCAGGAGGGAGCGGTTTTTCATCTAAACAAGCAAACGCCGCCATCAAGTTTAAAGGAGAAGAATTAACACATCTGTCGTGTTTTTTCTATAATATAAACTAAGGAAAAAGAGGGAGGAATTATTTATGAAATGCAGCAAATGTGGAGCAGAAATTCCAGAAGGAGCAAAGTTTTGTACTGAGTGCGGAACAAAAATATCCGGGGATGCAGCCGTTCAAGAGACCCCGCCTGTACAACAGGAGGCAGAACAAACTTATTATACCATGGACCAAAATAATGGAAATCATCCAAAAGCAAATCCTCCGGTACCAAAAAACGCGGCTTTCAAAACATTCCGTTTGGTATTAGGAATCATTTCAATTATATTGTTTCTAATAGTCTCGCTGCAATCATGTGTTGCAGGAGCAGCAAATGCCTTAAGTTCAAATGGTGAAGTCAGTGGATCTGCCGGATTTTTATTGGCTGTATGCATGTTGATTGCCGGAATTGTTACAATATGCTTAAAGAAAAAACAAACAACAGCTGCGTATCTTGTTCCTGCCGGATTTTATATTGTCGGCGCACTTCTCGCTGCAGCAAATGTAGGAAGTTACTCTGATTTAGGAATATGGGCCGTGTTAGCATCTATATTCGGTGCACTGCATGTATTATTCATGTTCAGAAGTAAGAACACTAAGGCTTTAATCTCTATCATTGTCCCTATAGTAATTGTAGTCATCATATGCTTGTTCGTCGGAATTTCAGGATCTGGGACAAGAAATGCAGGGGATAAAACCACAAAGAATACGGAGAATAAAACGGCAAGTTCGACAGCAAAAGAAAATGAGACAGCGCCAAATGATACTGCAAAAACGCCTGAAACCAAAACAGACAGCACAGCGAAACCAGAATCCGAGCCAGAAGTTCCTGCTGAGTATAAAGCTGCATTAACAAAAGCTGCCAGTTACAGTGATATGATGTATATGTCTAAAGCCGGAATATATAACCAGCTTACTTCCGAATATGGTGAGCAATTTCCTGCAGAAGCAGCGCAGTATGCAGTGGACAATCTGAATGCTGATTGGAATGCCAATGCATTGGCAAAGGCTAAATCTTATAGCGATTCCTTGCATATGTCAAAATTAGGTATATACAACCAGCTTATCTCTGAAAATGGAGAGCAGTTCACGGCCGAAGAAGCTCAATATGCCATGGATAATTTGGAGGCTGACTGGAATGCCAACGCATTAGCAAAAGCAAAAGACTACCAGGAATCATTGGCTATGTCTGCTGAAGCTATCCGGGAACAGCTGACCTCCGAATACGGTGAACAGTTCACAGCCGAAGAAGCTGATTATGCAATTTCACATTTGAATTAATATCTGCGTTGAGAACATATTTCAGTTGAAAAAAATTACTCAAAAAAGCCGCAGCCCCATTCCCCGGGATTGCGGCTTTTTATTGAATGGAAAAACCCGTAGTATCTATACTTTAGATTCAATATTATACCCTCTCAATAATTCTAACACCAACTCCTCATCATTTTCAGCGCTATTGCTTTTAGACATTTCCTCCAGATCAAAACAAGGCATATGTTCCCATATATCCTCGTATGCAAAATAGCTGTAAGGTGCCTTCCGGCATTGTATAGGCCTGTGTTCAAATATTTCACATAAATTGTTATCAGATAAAAAAATGCATTGATTATTGATATTTTTTAGTATATATATTTTTATAACATACCCTTCACATTGGATATCATCCTTCTCACAATACTTGTGGATAAACTCTTTTTTGCTTATGTGAAGTTTATTTGATATATGTATCAGATCACTTGGATAAATAATTACAATTCTTTTTTCTAAATCCGTACTTCTACAGCACTTGCCGCATTTCCTGCAACTCATTTGGTTTCCCCATACTTTTTTACCGTTTCGTCAACCGTTTTATAATTTGAAAATGTTCCCCTGTTCCATCTCAGATCTGCTCTTTTTAAAAAGGGTATTTTTAACTTATAAACCTCATATGCCCCAAATGGATAGAATCCCTGGGATTTAGCTCTTTCTGAATTTATCTCATAGTAGGTACCTTTCATACATATATCATTAATATCATGCGAAGAGATTTTCAATGTCATAACACCATTTTGTCTCAGATCTTTACTATCTGAGCAATAGAATAAAGAAACCACATCTGTGGTGAAACCCCCTCTTCCCCGGAATGTATATCTGTTCTTTTTATGTTCTTTGTATTGTATAAGTTTAAATAGGACATCTTCCCTGTTTTGCTTAAATTGAATGATCTCAATAATATTTTCTCCCTGAAAATTATTATGGCGGGAATACCAGAGCCCGTCTATGGAGAAGCTCATAGCCCTTTTGTAAAAAAAGCTCCGTATCTTTTTATATGTCTTTCCACATATAAAACCTAACATTGAAATGATAGCAGCTATAACAATCTCATCAAGTAACTTGACTATACTCCCCCACATCATAATCAGCGCTCCTAAGTTACAAACTATTTCTTATTTTTATTGTTCTTTTCAGTTTCTTTATTTTTATCGGCAATATGTTTAATATGTTCTTTTAAAGCTTTTCCTCCGCCATCTGGCATATGATTCACCTCTCATAAAAAGATGTGGGGTTAAGGCTATACTACCACTCTTACCACTAAGAATCAATCGTGTCTTATTGATTATTTCCATATTTTTTCAGATATTTTTTATTCTTATAGCGTTATAATTATTACAGGGGTGCGTTATATGGATGAAATAAAATTATCCTTAAAAGAGGAAATCGAAAAGCAGGCACAAATAATAGAGGAAGATATATTGTATAATAAGGAAAATGAAAACCTGGAAGTTTCTGACCGGATGGAAAGCGCTCTTCTTAAGAAAATAAAACAGCTTGAAAGCGAAAAGGATACAGCTAACTCATCAAAAAACGCTGAGATACATACCTCTTTACAGGAGGATACCTAAGATAGAAAGAGACCCTGGAAATGTCTGATCCCAATATTATGGTATTCTTATTGATTTACTTTCCAGCAACTGCTATTATTAATTTATGTTGATTTATATTTATCATGCAAGCAATGTTAAGCCAAATACTTAACATCATTGTGGTGTTTTTCTCAGTGCGGGTATTGACTAAAGAGGATACTCAGGCCATGAAACAAAAATTATATGATTTTTCAGACTACATCTCTTTTGATTTAGAGACCACAGGGCGTAACTCTAAAACATGTGAAATCATTGAAATCTCAGGGATTCTTGTCCGAAATAATGAAGTCAAAGAGGAATTCAGCAGTTTAGTTAATCCAGGAATCCGTATTTCGTCAGAGATTGAAAACTTAACCGGTATTACTAATGATATGTTGTCTGCTGCTCCGTCACTGGATAATGTTCTTCCTGAATTCATTGCTTTTATTGATGATAAGCCTCTCATTGGCTATAATATTGCAAGTTTTGATCTGCACATCCTGAACAGGTTTACCGCAAAATTATTAGGAAGGTTTATCGATAATTATTACATCGATCTTTTAACATTATCCAGAAAGATGCTTCCTGAATTGAGCAGTCACAAACTCGGTGCGTTAGCATCATTCTGCCATTGCAGTGCAGTATCTGCACACCGAGCACTGTCTGACTCCCTTATGGTACACGAATGTTTTCAATATATGAAAGAACATCTGCCAGATACTATCGTCACCACTAAGCAATTCCAATACACCGATGACCGCTCAAACGCGAGAACATCTTTGCAGAAAAAAGAAAACCAGGCGCTCCACATACTACACGAATCTGTTCCAAGTGTGATTACAGATGATGCTTTAACAGAATCCTGTCATGATAAAGTTGATGCTGTAGCCGGAATGGCTTTCTGCCTTACCGGAGATTTTTCTCACGGCAGCAAGTCAGAAATCAAGGAAATCATTGAGAGCCACGGCGGGCGATGCGTCGGATCTGTTTCGGGTAAAACGGACTATGTAATTGTCGGTACCTATGGCAGCGAACAATGGGCATGCGGTAATTATGGTTCAAAAATCAAAAAAGCTATGGAATTGCAGGCAAAGGGATCTGATATCAGGATTTGCAGTGAGAAGGATCTGTTTGATATGTTAAATCTTCTGGAAAAGGAGGCGATTTCTAATACTTTTGCTGCCGTCACCTCTTTTGAAGCAGAACTTAATCAGATGCTTTTATCTATTATCCAGGAAAAAGAGCTTCCATTGAACTCTCTGCATCTGTATGCAAATCTATCGACCACGTCAAAGGAGGAAATGTCAAAGTCCATCTGCATATTCGAGCCCGAATACCCTCCGGTAAAAGATGACTGCGTGAATCCCGGAAAGAACTTCGTCGTAATGAATATTCAGATGAATGATACCATAGAACTGCTTATAAGGAATCTGCAATTTGAAAAAATACCTCTGCCGCATACCGGAAAGCGAAAAGCTGTGCCGTCAGATAAGACATTCCGACATATTATCTTTGATTATTCTGATCGATCAATCTTTGGGTATATAAAAGAAAATGTGCTGTACTGCTTAAAAAACTATCATTCCAGAGTGAGAAGTTTCGGATGCTGCAGTAAATTCATGGAATGTTCTAATGCCAAAAAGTGTATTCATGTAAATAAACTTTATGCAACTGCCTGCGCCTATAAGTATAATCTTGAGAATGGAAGGATATTTTATGGGGGTAACAAAAATATATAACTAAATAAAAAGTCGGCGCCTGCAGCTATATTTTTTGAATCCTCCGTTTGTTTGAACGCCGACTTATTTAGGCAGATTACCTTAAATATGAAAAACAAACCTGCTAAACCTCAACATATAGACAACTAACCGTGATAGCCAGTACATCGTAAAATAAGTAAATTACTTATTTTACGATGTACCAGTTATCTATTTATGTTCAAGACAAAACCAGTAGGATATCATATTAATTTTGATGTATCCGGCTCTTGCATAAGCTTTATCTAAGCCGTAAATATTTTTTATCCTATTTTAATAACCTGTCCCGGATGTATAAGATCCGGATTACCAATCCCATTTATTTGGGCCAATTTCTGGTAGGCAGTGTTGTATCTGGCTGCGATTCCAGACAGCGTATCTCCACTTTTAACAGTGTACATTTTTACAGCCGGATCTGCTGTACCGTTAATCTTCAGCTCCTGCCCTGAGTAGATTAGATCCGGATTTGAAATCCCATTCATTTGTGCCAATTGCTGATAAGTAGTTCCATATTTTTCAGCAATGCCTGACAAGGTATCTCCGCTCTTCACAGTGTATATCTGTGTTTTATGGTGTATGATTATTCCGGGCGATTAGCCCATGCGCTGAAGCGCGTTCAGCGCACGGGTATCGCCGTTTAGCAAAGGCTGGTCG
>NZ_WKZK01000066.1:30015-46684 GCF_009680135.1 Eubacterium sp. BIOML-A2 | reverse complement strand
TTGGTTGCAAGCCATAAATACTTTATCACAAAGTGGTGTCCTCTTTTCATTTAATCCGAATAAAATTTTACGCTAGCAGTGAAAACGTCTTGCTGCTGTTCACGCCCGAAGCGTGAGAACAGTAACAATGTTATTCCTGCGTTGTGAGGAAATAATATAAAAATCTGGAATGTAGAATTGATTTCTGGTATGATTGAAAAAAGAAAGAGAGGTGCTGTGTATGCCATTGCCAAACAAAGAGTTAGCGTTTGAAAGGACATCAGCGAAACAGAGGGTATACGAGACCGTAAAAGACTGGATTATTGAAGGGCAGTTTAAACCTGGGGAAAAGGTTTCGGATATTGAGATCGCAGATTATTTTAAAGTCAGCAGGACTCCGGTACGTGAGGCGCTGCAGCTTTTGGAAGCGCAGAAATTGGTGAAATCTTACCCGGGGAAAGCGACAATTGTAACAGAATTAGAGAAAGACGATATTGAAAAATGGTATCTGCCGATGGCCATGCTGCAACAGCTGGCGATCACACTCGCTGTAGAGAAGATTACACCGGCCCATATAAATCATCTCAAAAAGCTGAGTGATGTGTTCAAAGAGTGCATAAAAGAACAGGAAAAGCCCATGCCTATATTAAAAGCGGATAAAGCTTTCCATAGCTGTATATTGGAGGCAGCTGGAAATGAATACATTACGGATTTTTGCGATGTGCTGTGGATACATATTCAGAGACTGGAATACAGCTTCTTCCGGGACACTCCTTTGGAAGCATCTGTGGAGGAGCATGAAAGGATGATTAAGGTGCTGGAAATGAAAGACAGTTATCTGGCTTCTGTACTTGCAAAGGAACATTGGGATAGGACGGCATTGTCGATCCGTGAGTTGAATAAAAATGTGTAGGAGATTGGGTGTAGAGGAACGGATCTGTTTTATTTAGGATCCGTTTTCTTCTATTCACCATTTGTCATACTCGTGACTGTTTACAACCTGCGGGCGTGTACAGTAACGCATACTCCACGCTGAATCCACGCTGAAGACAGGGGAAACAGTTGTCTTGTGCCGAATGTTTGTGATATACTATATAAGTTATGACAAAAGGATTTTTCTGAAATATCGGGAGGCTTACAGGTGGAGGCTTATACGAGTTTTGCGTCCGTGTACGATACATTTATGGACGATGTGCCCTATGAGGAATGGGGAGAATATCTGCACGGTCTTTTAAAAGAATATGGGATCAATGACGGCCTGGTGCTGGATCTGGGCTGCGGGACGGGGACGATGACGGAGCTGCTGGCGGATCTGGGATATGATATGATCGGGGTGGACAACTCTGCGGATATGCTGGAGATTGCATTGGAAAAAAAGGTGGAGTCCGGGCACGATATCCTGTATCTGCTGCAGGATATGCGGGGATTTGAGCTTTACGGGACGGTTCGCGCGATCATCAGTATCTGTGATTCGGTGAATTATATTACGGAGCCGGACGAGCTGCGCCGCGTGTTCTTTTGGGTGAATAATTATCTGGACACGGATGGGGTTTTTATTTTTGATTTTAACACAGAATATAAGTACCGGGAGGTACTGGGTGATACGACCATTGCAGAGAACCGGGAAGAGTGCAGCTTTATCTGGGATAATTATTATTATAAAGAGGAGCAGATCAACGAATATGAGCTGAGTCTGTTTATAAAGGATCAGGAATCCTCAACGGGTGGTGCTGAGATCTACCGGAGATACCAGGAGACGCATTTCCAGCGGGGCTATACCCTGGAGGAGATGCGGGAGCTTGTGAAGACGTCCGGGCTTAAGCTTTTAGCTGTGTATGACGCATTTACCAAAGAGGCTCCGAACACTGAGAGCGAGAGAATTTATGTGATTGCAGGAAAAGGACAAAGAACAGGAGAATAGGAATGGAAGATTATATTGTAAGAGCAACCGCTGCGAACGCGCAGATACGTGCATTTGCCGCATCGACAACAGAACTGGTGGAGCAGGCAAGACAGCGCCACAATACAAGTCCGGTGGCGAGTGCAGCGCTGGGACGGCTTCTGACGGGAGGCGTGATGATGGGGAGCATGATGAAGAATCCTACCGATATCCTGACGCTGCAGGTGAAGTGCGCAGGACCCATAGGCGGACTTACCGTAACAGCAGACAGTCAGGGGAATGTAAAAGGATATGTAAATAATCCGGATGTGCTTCTACCCCCAAAAAACGGGAAACTTGACGTCGGAGGAGCTCTGGGGGCAGGTTTTTTAAATGTAATCAAAGATATGGGGCTGAAAGAGCCATATTCCGGGCAGACTGTACTTCAGACAGGGGAAATTGCGGAGGATCTGACCTATTATTTTGCAACTTCTGAACAAGTGCCCTCATCCGTGGGGCTGGGAGTCCTGATGGAAAAGGACAATACCGTCAAATGTGCAGGAGGATTTATCGTACAGGTGATGCCGTTTATTGAGGATGAGGTGCTGGAACGTCTGGAAAAGAATATTCAGAATATCCAGTCCGTTACAGCAATGCTGGACAACGGTCATACGCCTGAGGACATGCTGGCAAAGGTTCTGGAGGGACTGGAGCTGGAGATCGTGGATACACTTCCGGCACATTTTTCCTGCAATTGTTCCAAAGAGCGGATTGAGAAAGCGATTATCAGCATCGGGAAAAAGGATATCCAGTCCATGATTGATGACGGAAAGGATATCGAGGTAAAATGCCATTTCTGCAATACCGCTTATAACTATACGGTGGATGAATTGAAGGAACTGCTAAAAAAGAGTAGATAGAGACGCGGTAAATGAGCACTCTGCATTAAAAAAGGAGGAAGTCAATGAAACAAGGATTTGTGAAGGTTGCAGCGGCAACACCGGATATCAGGGTTGCAGATGTGCCATATAATATGAAGAAAATCTGTGAGGCAATCGGGGAAGCGGCGCAGGAACGGGCTAAGATCCTGGTATTTCCGGAGCTGTGCATCACCGGATATACATGCGGGGATTTATTTACCCAGGAAGTGCTGCTGCGGGACGCAAAAGCTGCACTTTTGAAAATCGCAGCATTTACGGCGGATAAAGATATTCTGGTCTTTGTGGGTCTTCCTCTTTGTGTAGACGGAAAGCTTTACAACGTAGCGGCAGCGCTGAACCGAGGCGAAGTGCTGGGGCTGACGACCAAGATGTTCCTGCCAAATTACGGTGAATTCTATGAGATGCGCCAGTTTACTCCCGGACCGGATACCGCCAGAGAGATCCTGTTTGACGGGAGCCTCGTTCCCTTTGGCCCTCAGATTCTATTCCAGGCAACAACGATGGAGGAACTGATCGTATCGGCCGAGATCTGTGAGGACGTATGGTCTCCGATCCCGCCGAGCATTCACGCGGCTATGGAGGGAGCCGTAGTGATCGTGAACTGTTCCGCCAGCGATGAGACAATCGGAAAGGGACGCTACCGCAGAGAACTGATCCAGGGGCAGTCAGCCAGGCTGATCGCGGGCTATATCTATGCCAATGCAGGGGAGGGGGAATCCACCACAGACCTTGTATTCGGAGGACACAATTTGATTGCCGAGAACGGGGCTGTTTTAAAAGAGGCGAAGCGTTACTGCAATGATATTATTTATTCTGAGCTGGATATTCACCGGCTGACAGGAGAGCGGAGAAAGAATACTACATTTAAGACAACCGGTGAGCGCAGCCTTATCCGGGTGCCGTTCTATATGGATATAGAGAAAACGGCTCTCACCAGGCATTTCCCGAAGCAGCCCTTTGTTCCTTCTAATGAGAAGGAGCGGGCAAGAAGGTGTGACGAGATTCTGACGATTCAGTCCATGGGGCTGAAGAAGCGGCTGGCACATACCCATGCAAAATGCGCTGTCGTGGGAATTTCCGGCGGGCTGGATTCCACGCTTGCGCTGCTTGTAACTGCACGGGCTTTTGAAATGCTGGGAAGAGACAAAAAGGAGATCATCGCCGTGACAATGCCGTGTTACGGAACCACGGACAGAACCTATCAGAATGCCTGCAAGATGGCGGTTCAGCTGGGGGCCAGCTTGCAGGAGGTGCGGATTGCCGATGCAGTAAGCGTTCATTTCCGGGATATCGGGCACGATCCGGAGGATCACAGCGTAACGTATGAAAATGCGCAGGCCAGGGAGCGGACCCAGGTGCTGATGGATCTTGCAAATGAGATGGGCGGTATGGTTATCGGAACCGGCGATATGTCGGAACTGGCGCTGGGCTGGGCGACTTATAACGGAGACCATATGTCCATGTACGGAGTCAATGCGTCCGTGCCGAAGACGCTGGTGCGCCATCTTGTGAAGTACGCGGCAGATGTGACCAGAGACGGTCAGCTAAAGGAAGTATTATATGATGTTCTCGATACGCCTGTGAGCCCGGAACTGCTTCCGCCGAAGGACGGGGATATCGCGCAGAAGACAGAGGATCTGGTAGGACCCTATGAACTGCATGATTTCTTCCTGTATTATTTTGTGCGTTTTGGCTATGAGCCGAGCAAGATCTTCCGCCTGGCTGTGGAAACTTTTGAGGACAGCTACGACAATGTTACGATATTGAAGTGGCTGGAGACATTCTGCAGGAGATTTTTCTCCCAACAGTTCAAGCGCTCTTGTCTGCCGGACGGGCCGAAGGTGGGAACCGTGGCTCTTTCCCCGCGGGGAGACTGGAGGATGCCAAGCGATGCGTGTGTGGCTGTGTGGCTGAAGGATCTGGAAAATATTTCGCTGATGGATACGCTGTAGAAATAAAAAGTACGGTTGGGGATAAGGAGGAATTGCAGGATGAAGCTGATCAGAACAGAGGAGGCAGAGGGATGTGTGCTGTGCCATGATATCACACAGATTATCCCTGGAGTTACAAAAGATGCGGTATTTCGGAAAGGGCATATCGTGACAAAGGAGGATATTCCGGTGCTGCTGTCCGTGGGCAAGGAGAATCTGTTTGTGTGGGAAAAACAGGAGGGGATGCTCCACGAAAACGATGCTGCCGAGATCCTGCGCCAGGTATGCCAGGGGAGCTATATGGAACCCTCGGAGGTAAAGGAAGGAAAAATCGAGCTGACAGCTGCCTGTGACGGTCTTCTGAAAGTCGATCGTGATAAACTGAACCGGATCAACGGCATGGGGCAGATTGTGGTGGCTTCCCGGCACGGGAATTTTCCGGTCAGAAAAGGGGATAAGATAGCCGGCATGCGTGTTGTGCCGCTGGTGATTGAGGAAGAGAAGATGGAGCAGGTGAGGCAGGCATGCGGAGCCGGCCCTATTTTTCAGATTCTGCCTTTCCGGAATATGAAAGCAGGAATTGTGACAACAGGAAGTGAAGTATATTATGGGAGAATCCAGGATAAGTTTACCCCTGTGGTGATTGAAAAGCTTGAGGAGTACGGGATCGAGGTTCTTGGAAACACCGTGTGCAATGACGATTCGGAGATGGTGACCGAAGCCGTCCGGGAGTGGCTCGGGCAGGAGGCGGACATGGTGGTCTGTACCGGCGGTATGAGCGTGGATCCGGACGACAGGACCCCCCTTTCTATCCGCAATGCCGCGGATGAAGTCATCACATATGGGGCGCCGGTTCTGCCGGGCGCGATGTTCATGCTTGCCTATGCCGGGGATGTGCCCGTGATGGGGCTGCCGGGTTGCGTCATGTATGCCAAACGAACCATCTTTGATTTGGTTCTGCCGCGGATCGTGGCGGGAGAGAGGCTGACGGAAGAAGACTTTACGGTGCTGGGGCAGGGCGGGCTGTGCCTGTCATGCCCGCAGTGCACGTTTCCGAATTGTGGGTTTGGGAAATAGAGATTTGGGGCCGGTTTTGGGGGTGCGATGGGTGGGGGGACGCTGAAAAACCGGTCGCTGGGAAAAACCCGCCCTCAGGAGGGGCTCTAAAACGGGGGCGGCGTATTGATTCGATTGGCGGAACATGTAAGTTCCGGTATGTTATTGTGGATTATTTTACCTTTTTTATAACTGCTGCTATATATAGAGTGCGTATATGTAATTACAGTGAATGGTTATTACGTTAATCCTACTGACTAAAGAACATGCTATCTTCTTTACCTACTGGAGCTATTTTATACCACCAAACGAATCAATACGCTGGCCCCGTTATAGCGCCTCCCCTGTTGACGCGCTTTACTCCCGATTGGATGAACCCAGCGAAATGAAGGGATCGCCGCAAGTCTTCCAAATGCGTATATGCCGTTGCGTAGTGCTAAAACGGGCCTTAGAAATTCTTGGAGACCGACAGACGAAAAAGCAGGGAGATTTTGTGATCACCAAATCACAAAATCAGGCGGCCCAGCGCGAGAAATCATCGGATTTCTCGTGATGTGCCGCCTGTGCCCTGCTTTTTTGTCTGTCGGTTTCCTAGAATTTCTTGGATCCGTGTCCGCACAACGCAACGGCATATACGCATTTGGAAGACTTGCGGCGATCCCTTTATTTCGCGCCCCCATCCGTCGCCAAGTCTAAAGCTTGCCAACTGCAAAGTTTATATTGACAGTAAATTTCTGAGGTGTTAGGATTATATATATAGAATAATAAAATGAGAGAATACTTATATAGGTTCATAATCGGATGGACGTTTCTACCAACTACCGTAATAGTTGACTATAAGTATCTGCGGAGGCATCTCTGCAGTTACTTGTGCGGCAGGGATGCGGGAAGGAGGCGTCAGCAGATGAATGAATCTATTTTTATATTAAAAGGAAATATTGTATACAGCAGGAGTGCAGAGGAACTGGAGATATGCGAACACGGCTATCTGGTCTGTGAAAACGGACGGGTGAAGGGGGTGTACCAGACTCTGCCCTTTGTGTATGGAGGAATTCCGATTACCGATTATGAGGACCGGCTGATTATACCGGGTCTGGTGGATCTGCATGTGCATGCACCGCAGTATTCGTACCGGGGACTGGGAATGGACATGGAGCTTCTGGAGTGGCTGGAGACGAATACATTTCCGGAGGAGGCGAAGTTCCGGGAGACGGAGTACGCGAAGAAGGCATACCGCATTTTCGTGGATCGTATGCGCAGAAGTGCTACCACCAGAGCATGTATCTTTGCCACTGTGCACAGAGAGGCAACCCTTCTTTTGATGGATATGCTGGAGGAAGCCGGATTAAGTACGATGGTCGGCAAGGTGAATATGGACAGAAACTGCCCGGATTACCTGCGGGAAGAGTCGGCGGAAGTATCTGCCGCGGAGACTGTGGAATGGATCAAGGATGTGCTGCATAAGAAATATAAGCATACAAGGCCGATCCTGACGCCCCGTTTTACGCCGAGCTGTACGGATGACCTGATGGAGCGGCTGAAAATGATTCAGATGCGCTATGAACTTCCCCTGCAGTCACATTTGTCGGAGAATCCGGGGGAGATTTCCTGGGTGAAGGAGCTCTGCCCATGGTCAGAGTTCTATGGGGATGCTTATGACAAGTTCGGCCTTTTTGGTTCGGACTGCCCGACGATCATGGCACACTGCGTATATTCGGATGAGAAAGAAATAACCAGGATGAAGGAGAACGGCGTATATATTGCGCACTGTCCGGAATCCAATATGAACATTGCCTCCGGTGTGGCTCCCGTGAGAAGGTTCCTGGCTGAGGGACTTCATGTGGGGATGGGAAGCGATGTGGCCGGAGGTTCTACGGAGAGCATTTTTACGGCTATGGCCCACGCCATCCAGTCATCCAAGCTCCGCTGGCGGCTGCTGGACGATTCCTTAAAGCCGCTGACCGTGGAAGAGGCATTTTATATGGCCACAAAAGGCGGCGGAGAGTTCTTCGGCAGGGTTGGAAGCTTTGAAGAAGGCTATGAGATGGACGCGGTTGTGCTGGATGATACAAGGCTGGAACATCCCCAGCCACTGGATGTGAAAAAACGACTGGAGCGGATGATTTATTTCTCGGATGACAGAGAGATCTATGCAAAATATGTAGAAGGCAGCAGGCTGTTTTAACGTAGGTAACAGTCTGTCATGTGAATGATAGGATGCGGAGGTGGAAATATGGAGGAAAGGGAACACATTGTAGGGAAAAGTGTTAAGCGGGTGGATGCCTTTGAGAAGGTGACAGGACGCGCCAAGTACACGGACGACTTTTGCGATAAGAGCGCTTATGTGGCTAAGATACTGCATTCCACGGTTGCACACGGTATTGTGAAATCCGTTGATACAAAAGAGGCGGAGCGGATTCCGGGTGTTGTAAAGATTGTGACATGTTTTGACGTTCCAAAGAATTATTTTCCAACGGCGGGACATCCGTGGTCCACAGATCCCGCACACCAGGACGTGCAGGACCGTCTGATCCTGACGGACCATGTGCGGTTTTACGGGGATGATGTGGCGGCTGTGGTGGCTGAGAACGAAGTGGCCGCGGTGCAGGCCGTGCGTGCGATCAAGGTAGAATACGAGGAACTGCCGTTTGTGCTGGATGTCCAGAAGGCGATGGAGGCGGATGCCCCGCTGATCCACGAGGAGTATCCGGGGAATATTCTGAAGCACACGGCGATCAGGAACGGCAATTATGAGGAAGCGAAGAAAGAACCGGGCCTGATCCGTGTGGAGGGCTGGTATAACACACCTACGGTACAGCACTGCCACATTGAGAATTTTATCTGCTATGCCTATATGGAACAGGGGCGGATTGTGCTCGTCTCCTCCACACAGATCCCGCATATCTGCCGCAGAGTCGTAGGGCAGGCTCTGGGGATCCCCTGGGGGCAGGTGAGAGTGATCAAGCCATACATAGGCGGCGGGTTCGGCAATAAGCAGGATATCTTATATGAACCGCTCTGTGCATATCTGAGTACAGTTGTTGGGGGACGTCTTGTAAAGCTGGATGTATCCAGGGAGGAGACGTTTGTATCCAACCGGGTAAGGCACGCCATACGCACCCATATCATTTCCTACGTGAGGCCCGACGGCAGTTTTGCGGCCCGGAAGATCGAGTGTTTCTCAGATCAGGGGGCTTATGCTTCCCACGGGCACAGCATTGCGGCAAAGGGGCTGGGTGCATTTCCGCAGCTTTATCCCTGTCCGAATGTGGAGGGGGACGCATACACAGTATTTACGAATAAGCCGGTGTCCGGGGCCATGAGAGGTTACGGCATCCCGCAGGCAATGTTTGCGGTGGAGAGCCATACGGACGATGTGGCAAAGGCGCTGGGAATCCCGCCCTATGAATTCCGGTGGAAATATCTGATGCCAAAAGGATTTACGGACGGATTTTCTAAAAATAAGAACTATTATGATACCTTCCATCAGTGTATGGAAAAGGGAAAAGCATACATAGACTACGACAGGAAGCTTCAAGAATACAGCGGACAGACAGGAGAGATCAGAAAAGGCATCGGTGTGGCGGCTTTCTGGTATAATACGGGCGTGTGGCCCATTTCCCTGGAAACCTCTTCCTGCCGGATGGTGCTCAACCAGGACGGTTCCATACAGGTACAGGTGGGGGAGACGGAGATTGGCCAGGGTGCGGATACGGCATTCGGTCAGATGGCGGCGGAGACGCTGGGAATACCATTCGAACAAGTCCATGTCATGTCCGTGCAGGATACGGATATCACTCCGTTTGGAACCGGGGCATATGCATCCAGGCAGACCTATATGGCAGGCTTCTCAATCAACCAGACGGCGGCGCTTTTGAAGAGCCATATTCTGGACACGGCCCAGGAACTGACCCGGCATACAAAAGAAAGCCTGGACCTTATAGACGGCAATATTATCCGGAAAGGAGACGGGGAGATTCTCATGAGCCTGGCGGAGCTGGCCACAGAAAAGCTGTACAGCCTGACGAACAACGGGCATCTGACCGCGGAGAGTACCTATCAGGCGAAGACAAATGCGTATTCCTTCGGATGTACCTTTGCGGAGGTAGAAGTAGATATCCCGGCCTGCAGGGCGGTACTGACGAATATCGTCAACGTGCATGACTGCGGGAAGCTGATCAATCCGGCCCTGGCCGAGGCCCAGGTGCACGGGGGCATGAGCATGGGGATCGGGTACGGACTGTCGGAAAGACTGATTTTTGACGAAGAAACAGGAAAACCGCTGAATAATAACCTTCTTGACTACAAGTTATCTACCTTTATGGATCATCCGCACCTGGAAGGCCATTTTGTAGAAAATTATGAGCCCACCAGTGCATATGGTACGAAAGCGCTTGGAGAGCCGCCGGTCTGTTCCGTTGCTCCGGCAATCCGAAATGCCGTGCTGCAGGCGACCGGGGTGGCCATAGATGAGATTCCGCTGACACCGCATATACTTTTCAGGCGGTTTAAAGAAGAAGGACTGATCTAGTACAGCAGTATAGTCCGCTATACTTGTTCGTGAAGGGAGGATACGAGATATGTATGATATGAAAGCGCTGTACGAGGCAGAGAGCGTGGCCCATGCCATTGCGCTGCTTCAGGAGCATCCGCAGGCCCAGATCATTGCCGGCGGAAGCGACGTTCTGGTACAGATGAGAGAGGGCAAGCGCGCAGGAGCAGAACTGGTAAGCCTGTTTGGCCTGGATGAACTGCGCGGGGTAAAACTGGAGGAGGACAAAACCATCCGCATCGGTTCCCTGACCAGCTTTTCCCATATAACAAAAGATTCAATTATACAAAAATATATCAACGTACTGGGGGAGGCCGTAGACAAGGTAGGAGGCCCCCAGATCCGCAACATCGGTACCATAGGAGGCAATACCTGCAACGGCGTTACCTCTGCAGACTCCGCATCCACACTTTTTGCATGGGATGCCATCATCGAGCTGACCGGTCCGGAAGGGATCCGGAAGCTGCCGATCCGGGAATTCTACATCAAAGCCGGGAAAGTCGATTTAAGGCCGGCAGAAATACAGACAGGAATCCTCATCCCCCGTAAGTCGTACGAGGGATACTGCGGGCATTACATCAAGTACGCCATGCGGGGAGCCATGGACATAGCAACCCTCGGCTGTTCGGTTAACGTAAAGCTTTCCGAAGACAAAAAGCAAATAGAAGATGTAAGGATCGCCTACGGTGTAGCCGGCCCGATTCCCATGCGTGCCGTCCACGCAGAACAGGCCGGCAAAGGCCGGCAGATCGAAGATTCTACTATAGAATTAATCGGTGACACCGTATTGGAAGACGTAACCCCAAGAGACAGCTGGAGAGCCAGCAAGGCCTTCCGGGAACACATCTCAAAGGTCCTGTGCAAACGGGCCCTGAAAGAGTCGATCCGTCTGGCAGGAGGTGTTTATCATGAGTGAAAAGCAATATAAGCTTATAAAATGCACAATCAACGGAGAAAAGCGGGAAACCATGGTAGATGTAAGGGCATCCCTGACTGACATGCTCCGTAACGACTACCGTCTGACCAGCGTAAAAAAAGGCTGTGAAGTAGGAGAATGCGGAGCCTGCAACGTCATCATAGACGGAGAATGCTACAACTCCTGTATCTACCTGGCCGTATGGGCCGACGGAAAAGAAATCCGAACCCTGGAAGGTCTCATGGGCCCCGAAGGAGAACTCTCCGACATCCAGCAGGCCTTTATAGACGAAGCAGCAGTACAATGCGGCTTCTGCACCCCGGGAATCATCATGAGCGCTGTAGAAATCCTCGAATCCCAAAAACAATACACAAGAGAAGAACTAAGAAAATTACTGTCCGGCCATTTATGCAGATGCACCGGCTACGAAAACATCCTCAACGCGGTAGAGAAAACAATGCGGGAGAGAGGGGGTGGAGGTCGCCTGTCTGAAACGGGGAGCGTGCTGCCGCCGGGATAAAAGTGTATGGGGGCTGGGAGTAACCCACTTATGGAGAAGTACTAACGCAAAAGACGCCGCCCACGAGGGCACATCCAACATGCAGCCAGAAAGCCTGATGCTTTCTGGCCTTAGTTGGAATGGGAAATGATTTTGGAAAATCATTTCCCATCCCTCGTGGGCGGCGTCTTTTACGTTAGTACTTCTAAACCATGCGTTCTAAACTCCCAGCCCCCATACACTTTTATCCCGGCGGCAGCACGCTCCCCGTCTCAGACAGGCTAGGTGCCTCCAATCGGAGGGCCGGCAGCCCAGAAGGAACCGCCAGGCGGGGCCAGCGTATTAAACCGCCTACCCAGCACATAAACCCTTCCAGCAATTCATCGAACCGCGAGAGCGGGCACTGTCAAGCTGCCCGTACACGAGCCTGCCAAACAGTCCCCCTTTGCATATCCCCCACATTCCCAACCTAAAACTACTGGGTCGAACACGGGTCGTTTTGCCAGTTCAATACGCTGCCCCCCGTCACACCGCCATTCTAAAGCGGCTTCCCTATTACTGTCCGGTGCGGACAAAGCTAAGTAAAAGGCGAGGCAGACTCCCGGGGGAGCTGTCCATGCCATTTCAAAGTCCATAGAGAGCGCGGTTAGAATCCGTAAGAGAAAAAACAGGGAACTTGGAGGGCAGAATTTGTTTTCCGAAACAAATTCTGTTGCCGCCGGCGGCGCGAATGCATCGGCATTCGGGCCAACTGCGGCAAGCACCCTCCAAGTTCCCTGTTTTTTCTCTTACGGATTCTCCGCAAACGGTCAGGATATTGAAATGGCATGGACAGCTCCCCCGGGAGTCTGCCTCACCTTTTACTTAGCGTCTCCACTACCTGCATCATCCGGAGCCGCTTCCAGCGGAACCTCTTTGTCTCTTGGCAGGATGATGTTTAGCAGGACCGCTATGAGTGTTGCGATTACGACCGGTGATTTTCCGAAGATTGTGACAAACCAGTCCGGAAATGCTGCCAGCGCGCCGCTTGCTTGTGAGATCCCCATTCCCAGTGCGGCGGCGAGCCCTACGATGGATGTGTTGCGGTAGGACATATTTTCTGTGTTGATCAGCTTCATACCTGTCATGGCAATGGAGGCGAATACAGATACGGTTGCACCGCCAAGGACACTGTATGGTATGGTGGTCAGCAGGGATGAAAACTTGGGAATCAGGCCTGCTACCAGCAGGATGACCGCGGCCAGGCCGAGGACGCAGCGGTTGACTACCTTTGTTGTAGCAACGATCCCGACGTTCTGGCTGTAGGTTGCCGTGGGAAGGCCGCCCAGGAGAGCGCCGATGATGTTCGTGATTCCGTAGCCGACGATCCCGCCCTGCAGTTCATTGCTGGATGGCATACGGTTTAATCCGCCGCTTGTGGTGGCTGAAAAATCTCCGATGGCCTGGATGGCGTTGATGGCGAATAACAGTCCGATCGCTACGCAGGAGGAGATCTCAAATTTGATTCCAAAGTGAAGCGGCATGGGGAGCTGGAAAGCGGAGGCCTGGCCGATGGGGGTAAAGTCTACCATTCCGAAGCACAGGGCTACGATGTATCCTCCAATGATTCCGATCAGGATGGAGGCCAGTTTCCAGATTCCTTTTCCGTAGTGGTTTAATACGGTTACGATTGCGAGTGTTATGATCGCAACCAGCCAGTTCTGCCAGGAACCATAATCCGGGCTGCCTGTTCCGCCGGCCATATAGTTGATGGCGGTAGGGTACAGGGAAAGGCCGATTGTGAATACCACAGTCCCGGCGATCAGAGGCGGGAAAAACCTGCGGATTTTTTTAATAAATATACCTACCAGAATTGCCACGCAGCCGCCGACAATCTGTGCCCCGAGTATGGTGGGGATATCAAAGTCTGAGGCGATAGACTGCATGCTGGGCAGGTAGGCAAAGCTGATGCCCATGATGACAGGAAGTCCCGAGCCGATAGCAATCCACTTTGTTTTGATAAATGGAAACAGCTGGAGTAATGTGGACAGTGCGGATACGATCAGCGCTGCCTGGATCAGTATTACGGAGTCGCTTTCAGACAGGCCGCCGACTCCAGCAACGATGATTGCGGGCGTTACGCAACCCACAATCATCGCAACAACGTGCTGGAGGGCAAGAGGAAAGGCCTGTTTGAAATTAGGCACACCGTTAAGGTCAAATATAGTGGAACGGGTCACTTCTTTTTTCATGCGTTTATCCCCCTTTAAGCCTGACTGATTCTGGTGCCTGTGGTTCCCTTGATTCCGTCTTTGGCTTTTTCAAGAAGGGTAATCAGAGCCTGGCGTCCCGGCGCGGATTCCGCGAATTCTACGGCAGCCTGTACCTTAGGCAGCATAGATCCGGGGGCAAAATGTCCCTCAGACATGTACTGTTTTGCTTCCTTTGCAGTGATATTATCGAGCCATTTCTCGTTCGGCTTTCCATAGTTAATTGCCACTTTTTCCACAGCGGTCAGGATGATCAGAAAATCTGCATCCAGTTCCCGTGCGAGCAGGCTGCTTGCAAAATCTTTATCGATCACGGCGCTGGCGCCTTTTAGGTGGTTTCCCTGGCGGGTAACTGGAATACCTCCGCCGCCGCATGCAATGACAAGATCGCCAGATTCTACCATGGTACGGATCGTTCCGATCTCAATGATCTCCTGCGGTCTCGGGGATGCTACCACACGGCGGTAACCGCGGCCTGCATCTTCTTTCATGACATAGTCATATTTTTCTGCCATATCATCGGCCTGTTCTTTTGTTAGGAAACGTCCGATCGGCTTGGCGGGATTGCCAAATGCAGGGTCGTCCGCGTCAACGCGCACCTGTGTGATCATGGTTGCCACCGGGATATCATTGATACCGCGGTTCAGCAGTTCTTCGCGCAGGGCATTCTGCAGGTCGTAGCCTATGTATGCCTGGCTCATTGCCACGCAGACAGACAGCGGCGTATTGGGCTGCTGCGGGTCTTCGTGGGTCAGTGCCAGCATTGCGTTGTTTACCATTCCAACCTGTGGGCCGTTGCCGTGTGCGACCACGACCTCACAGCCCTCTTCAATCAGGTCTACAATGGCACGTGCAGTAATCTTTACCGCCGTCATCTGCTCGGGCAGGGTATTGCCAAGGGCGTTTCCGCCCAGCGCGATGACGATGCGTTTCTTTTTTGCCATTTTATTTTCCTCCGACATATGCGATGGTTTCTACTTCACAAAGAACTCCTTTTGGCAGATCCTTTACGGCAACACAGGAACGCGCCGGTTTTCCTACAAAATACTTTGCGTATATCTCATTGAATGCTGCAAAGTCGCCCATATCCGCGAGGAAACAGGTGGTTTTTACAACGTCTTTGAAGTCTGCACCCTGACTTTCCAGAAGGGCGGCTACATTTTTCATTACCTGTTCGGTCTGTTCCTGGATTGTTGTGCCCACTACTTCGCCGGATTCAGGTGAAAGCGGGATCTGCCCTGAAAAGAAAGCGATATCATTTACGATGATGCCCTGTGAGTATGGTCCGATTGCTGCTGGTGCGTTTTTTGTATCAACATATTTTAACATGTCAAATACCTCCTAATGTTTTTCTTCTTATTATACCAGTTACTGTGTGTGCTGCTTTTTATGTTTACGGTACGGCAAGGGTTTATTCAAAAACTCTTGGAGTGCCTTTTTCTTCCAGTTTCTTTAAAACATCGGCAGGATCTGCGAATTTTGCGAGGAAGATCATGGCTGCGATGATGTATGGTTTGTAGCTTGCTTCTTTGTAGAGAGGATCTCTGTAGCGGTCGAATACACTGGCGTCCACTTCTCCGGTCTCGCAGCTTACGCCTGTGATGTCAGCCGGCAGGCAGTGCATGTAGAGTGCCTTTCCGTCTTTGGTAGTTGCCATAAGTTCTTCTGTGCAGGCCCAGTCTTTATGCTCAGCATTTTGTGCAAGAAGTTCCTTTTCCAGTTTAGAGATGCCGTCGAAGTCACCGTTTCCATAGAGCTCTGTACGTTTTTCCATGGCAGCGAAAGGAGCCCAGCTCTTCGGATATACGATATCTGCGTCTTTGAAAGCCTCTGCCATATCGTTTGTTTTTGTGAAGGTACCGCCGGATTTTTTAGCATTGTCCGCAGCAACGGCTTCTACTTCCGAGAATACTTCGTATCCCTCCGGATGAGCCAGGACAACATCCATCCCAAAACGTGTCATCAGACCGATGATACCCTGGGGAACGGACAGAGGTTTTCCGTAAGACGGAGAGTAAGCCCATGTCATGGCCAGTTTTTTGCCCTTCAGATTCTCAACGCCGCCGAACTGGTGGATGATATGAAGCATATCTGCCATCGCCTGTGTCGGGTGGTCGATGTCGCACTGCAGATTCACAAGTGTCGGTTTCTGTTCCAGAATGCCGTCTTTATTGCCCTGTGTTACAGAGTCAACCACTTCATGCATATAGGCATTTCCCTTGCCGATGTACATATCATCGCGTATACCGATAACGTCAGCCATGAAAGAGATCATATTTGCTGTCTCGCGGACGGTCTCGCCGTGGGCTACCTGAGATTTTCCTTCGTCCAGATCCTGAACTTCGAGTCCCAGCAGGTTGCAGGCAGAAGCAAAAGAAAAACGGGTACGTGTAGAATTATCGCGGAAAAGTGAGATGCCAAGTCCGCTCTCAAATACTTTTGTGGAGATATTGTTTTCTCTCATGAAACGGAGCGCGTCGGCAAGAGTGAATACTGCCTCCAGTTCATCATCTGTCTTCTCCCATGTCAGGAAAAAGTCTCCGTTGTACATTTCCTTAAAGTTCAGTGCGTTCAGCTTATCAATGTAATCCTGTAATGTTTTCATCGTAAAATCCTCCTAAATTTTGTGAATATTCTGAATATGGTGTGCAAGGGGGTCAGACCCCT
>NZ_WKZK01000066.1:0-29906 GCF_009680135.1 Eubacterium sp. BIOML-A2 | reverse complement strand
ACCCCCTTGCACCTGTTTGTTAAATTATTTGCAATAAAGTGTCGGCAGTGCAGCGTATACAGCAGCGCATACTATCAAATCTGCTTTCCATGTTTTCTCGTTCGGAGCATGAGCCTGCGCCTCTGCGCCAGGTCCAAATCCGATGCACGGGATTCCATTTCTTCCCATAATGGATACGCCGTTTGTCGAGAAGGTCCATTTGTCGGTTAACGGACGGGCTTTTCTCATTGCCTCTGTCTCTGCGGTTCCGATTCTGGTGTCGCCGTAGAGGCTGGTGTATGCTTCCTCAAGTGCTTTTGTTACGGCGTGATCCTCCGGGATGACCCATGTCGGGAAGTAGCACTCGATCGGATAGGTAAGTCCTGTGTAGGAGGGCCTGTCGTAGTTGTACATGGAAACCTTTACGTCATCACCGTATTTTTTCACGCTTGGAAGTGCACGGATCTCATCCAGGCAGCTCTCCCAGGTCTCGCCTGCCGTCATGCGGCGGTCCAGAGATACGGAACAGGAGTCTGCAACTGCACAGCGGCTGGGAGAGGTAAAGAAGATCTCGGATGTCGTGACAGTTCCTCTGCCCAGGAAACGCGCTTCTTTCCATTCCGGATTGAACTTTTCATCCAGCATCTTGACGAGGCCTTTGATCTCCGTGCCTTCCTCAGCGTCGTTTTCATTTAAAGCACGGATATCCTGCAGGATATCGGCCATCTTATAGATTGCATTGTCACCGCGCTCCGGTGCTGAACCGTGGCAGGAAACGCCTTTGACATCCACACGGATCTCCATGCGTCCGCGCTGTCCGCGGTAGATACCGCCGTCTGTCGGCTCTGTAGATACAACGAATTCCGGGCGTACCTTATCTTCATTGATAATGTACTGCCAGCAGAGACCGTCACAGTCTTCCTCCTGGACAGTTCCGGTTACGAGAACGGTGTATTTGTCGCTCAGCAGTCCCAGGTCTTTCATAATCTTTGCCCCGTATACGGCAGAAACAATACCGCCGCACTGGTCGGATACACCGCGGCCGCCGATCTCTTCGTCGTTTTCATATCCTTCGTACGGATCAAAAGTCCAGTTCTCAATGTTACCGATACCTACAGTGTCGATGTGGGCGTCAAATCCGATGATCTTTTCGCCTGTTCCCATGTAGCCGAGAACATTTCCCTGGGGATCGATTTCCACTTTATCAAAACCCAGGTTTCTCATCTCTTCGGCGATCCGTTCAATATGTGCTTTCTCATCACAGCTCTCGCCCGGGAATTTTACAATGTCCCTTAAAAATTTGGTCATGTCAGCCTGATAACCTTGTGCAGCTTCTTTGATTTTGTTAAAATCCATGATTACTTCTCCTTTTTAGAATTTATTATATTGAAATTGCTTCGTTTAACGGTCATTTCCGCCCCACACGATGGATTCGTATCTCTCCGGATCTGTATCTCCTTCGGTGGAGAAGAGAAGGACTCTTGACTCTTCATTCAGTCCAAGATGCTCTCTTAAGTCTTTATATTCATCCATACACATGATGCACGCCAGCGCGCCGAACGGTGCGGCTCCGGATTCCCCGGAAGTAACAGGTGCATCTCCCTTTACCGGCGCTGCCAGCATACGCATGCCTTTTGCGGCTACCCAGTCAGGCGCTGCGATGAATGTATCCACATGGTTCTTCAGGATATCCCAGGAGATCGTGTTCGGCTCTCCGCAGGCCAGCCCGGCCATGATCGTTACCATATCTCCATCCACGATCTGGATGCTTCCGTCCCCCAGGGCAGCACCCTTGTAGAGGCAGGCAGCGGCTTCGGCCTCCACTACGATAACTTTCGGAGGATTCTCCGGATAACGGTTGGCAAAATATCCCTGCACAGCTCCTGCAAGAGATCCCACGCCAGCCTGGATAAATACGTGTGTTGGTCTGCCGCAGCCATATTCCTTCAGCTGTTCATTCGCCTCCATTGCCATGGTTCCGTATCCCTGCATGATCCAGGCCGGAATCTCCTCGTAGCCGTCCCATGCAGTATCCTGCACCATAATGCCGTTTTCAGTCTTCGATGCCATGTCCGCAGCCATGCGCACACACTCATCATAGTTGTATTCCTCGATCGTTGCCTGTGCGCCTTCGGCGAGAATGTTATTGAGGCGGGTCTGTGTGGTGCCCTTGGGCATCAGCACGACGGCTTTCTGCCCCAGCTTATTGGCCGCCCATGCAACGCCGCGTCCGTGGTTGCCGTCCGTAGCCGTGAAGAAGGTTGCCTGGCCGAATTCCTTTTTCAGTTCTTCGGAAGTCAGCACCTGATAAGGAAGCTCAGAAACATCTTTACCCACCTGTTTGGCGATATAGCGCGCCATTGCGAATGAGCCGCCCAGCACCTTGAAAGCATTGAGGCCAAACCGGTAAGATTCATCCTTTACGTATACTTCCTTTAAGCCCAGCCGTTTGGCCATCTGATCCAGCCTGGCAAGCGGGGTGATACTGTACTGTGGAAAGCTTTCATGAAAAGCCCGTGCTTTTTCAACCTGGCTAAGCGCCATAACCTTCAGTTGTGCATCGTCTGTTTTAGGCATATGGTTCACTGCCCATTTGATTGATTCCATGTGTGAAAAACCTCCTTCTAACTATTTGAGCACTCACGGGAACTATCTTGCACCCATCTTTGCGGCTGATTTTCCGCGAGTACTCTATTTGCCTGCGTCCATGTAACTATAAAGTGTGAATTTTGAAATTCCCAAAAGAGAAGCAATTTTGTCTCCGGATTTAGTGATCAGAAAAGCGCCGGCGTTGTTCAGGTACTGAACGACTGCGACTTTGTCATCCTTATTCATGATAGCAACCGGTTTGCCAACGAGTGCAAGAGCCTGTTCGATCAGGGTATCCAGCAGCTCGTTTACATTGTGGGTGATTTTTGGGGGCTGGTTGTTATCGGTTTCCTGTTCCTTTTTTTGTTCCGTGCTGATGAATGAATGGATGGCGGATTCGACAGTGAGCAGTGAGGTGATGTCATAGTTAAGAGAAAATATGTAAGCGATGCTGTCATCATCATCCCTGATATACATGGTGCTGGATTTGAGAATCCTACCGTCTTCTGTCTTGGTGAGATAGGAAAGACGGTCCTGAATCTGTGACGGTTTCCGGCTCAGTGTCTCCAGAACCACGCTGGACGGTCCGTCGCCAAGCTTCCTGTTGGATACATGCCCATTCTCGATATAGACAATGGAGCTGTCCAGTTCTTTCTTTCTCAGATCGTGGATAACAATCTCACAGGAACTGCCAAACTGTACGGCAAGGCCGTGGGCGATCTGCTTTAATAAGTCTAATTTCTGGCTCAAAGTTACCATTCCTTTCGCGTGTGAGTATGGGAAATGATCCCGAAAACTTTTTGCTTCTAAACTCATCATAGCATAAAAAAAAATTAAATCAATACTTTTTCTAAAAATTTTTTAGGTTACCTAAATTTTTTTGAGATTCTGTATTGCAATTATCTTATATAAATGGTATTCTATATACAACAAAAGCAGTCCTTAAAAATCTGTGCGAAAAAGAAAGGCCTGTTTTTACAAAAGGATATACAAAATATAGTGCGACGTGCAAGGAAACCAACCCCCTTGTAGAATTTGTATACGCGGTGACATGCACCGGAAACCTTTAGGACATTTCATTAAGAAAAGGAGACGAATAGTATGCTTATTTTAGGAAACGGCAGGGTAATCACGCGTGACGAGAAGAATCCGTATCTGGAAAACGGCGCTGTGGCGATCGAGGGAAGCACCATCCAAAAGGTGGGATCCTTAGGTGAAGTCAGAGCGGCATATCCGGAGGCGGAATTTATTGATGCCGGAGGAAAAGTAATTATGCCGGCATTTATTAATGCGCACGAACATATTTACAGTGCCTTTGCAAGAGGGCTTTCTGTAAAGGGATATGACCCGAAGGGATTTTTGGATATTCTGAACGGCATGTGGTGGACCATAGACAGGAATCTCACACTGCAGGACACATATCTGAGCGCTATGGCTACGTATATTGATTGTATTAAGAACGGAGTGACGACCATATTTGACCACCATGCCAGTTTTGGATCAATCCGGGAGTCCTTATTCCATATAGAAAAAGCAGCTAAGGAAACAGGGGTGCGTTCCTGTCTGTGCTATGAGATATCCGACCGGGACGGCAGGGAGAAGGCAAGGGAATCTGTGATGGAAAATGCAGAATTTATCCGCTATGCCCGGCAGGACGGAAGCGGGATGATAGCCGGAATGATGGGGATGCACGCACAGTTTACCATATCAGATGAAACCATGGAACTGGCAGCAGCAAATAAGCCGGACGGTGTGGGTTACCATATCCATGTGGCCGAAGGGATTGAGGATCTGCACCACTGCCTGAAACACTATGGGAAGCGTATCGTTGACAGGCTGATGGACTGGAATATTCTGGGGGAGAAGACCTTGCTGGGCCACTGTATATACATTAACGGACACGAGATGGAGCTGATTAAAGACACTAATACCATGGTTGTACATAATCCTGAATCCAACATGGGCAACGCCTGCGGCTGCCCGCCGACGATGGAACTGGTGCACAGAGGCATCCTGACCGGTCTGGGGACGGACGGATATACCCACGACATGACGGAGTCTTATAAAGTAGCCAATGTTTTGCACAAACACCACCTGTGCGATGCGACGGCGGCATGGGGCGAGGTACCGCAGATGCTCTTTGACGGCAACGCTCAGATTGCAGGCAGATACTTTGACCAGAAACTCGGCGTTCTGGAAGAGGGCGCGGCAGGGGATGTCATCATCGTAGATTACGATCCGCTGACCCCCTTCGGAGCAGAGAACTGCAACGGGCATATCCTGTTTGGTATGAACGGGCGGAATGTAGTAACTACGGTGGCTAACGGGAAAATCCTGATGAAGGACAGAGAATTGCAGCATATCGACGAAGCAAAGGTGATGGCGGACTGCAGACAGGCTGCGGCAGAACTTTGGGGACGGATTAACAAGTAAAAGCGGAAAAGTGTTGCAAGGGGGTCAGACCCCTCTGCAGAGGGGTCTGACCCCCTTGCACTACCGTTTTCAGAATATTCAGATTATTTAGGAGGTTTACGCAAATGAGTGATATTATGACCCCGATGTCTTTCGGGCATTTAGTAGATTGGATGATGACGGAGCGTGAGAAGTCAGGCACTGTGTTCGGAGAGCATGCACCTTATCAGGCCGATTCCAGATATAACAGGACAATTTTCGGACGCCCGCTGGAGACTCCGGTCGGCCCGGCAGCCGGCCCGCACACGCAGCTGGCACAGAATATTGCGGCCGCTTATTATACCGGAAGCCGTTTCTTTGAACTGAAGACCGTGCAGGTGATGGACGGCGCCGAATTGGCGGCATGCGTGAGTAAGCCGTGCATCAAGGCTGACGATGAATGTTATAACTGTGAGTGGTCTACGGAACTCTACGTGCCGCAGGCAATGGAGGAATACATTAAGGCGTGGTTCCTGCTCAAGGTGATGGCAAAGGAGTTTGAGCTTGGCAGCATGGACGGATTCCAGTTTAACATCAGCGTGGGGTATGACCTGGAGGGGATTCAGTCTCCAAAGATAGACCGTTTTCTGAACACCATGAAGGATGCCGGAGATTCTGAAATCTTCAGGGATTGCAAAGCATATCTCCTGGAGCATGCGGACAGATTCCAAAAAGTAACAGAGGAAGATATTGAGAGTATCTCATCAGAGATCTGCAACTCCGTCACAATCTCCACACTGCACGGATGTCCTCCGCAGGAGATTGAAAAGATTGCAATGTACCTGGTTACGGAAAAGGGCTTCCACACCTTTATCAAATGTAATCCTACCTTATTAGGATACGAATTTGCCAGAAAGACCATGGATGAGATGGGATACGATTATGTGGCATTCGGGGACTTCCACTTCAGGGATGACCTGCAGTACGTGGATGCCGTTCCGATGCTCACCAGGCTGATGAAAGTGTGTGAGGAGCGTAACCTGGAATTCGGCGTGAAGATCACCAACACGTTCCCTGTAGATGTCAAACAGAACGAGCTTCCCAGCGAAGAAATGTATATGTCCGGAAAATCCCTGTATCCGCTCTCCATCTCTCTGGCCGCAAAGCTGGCAAAAGAGTTCGGCGGTAAACTCAGGATCTCATTTTCCGGCGGAGCCGATTTCTACAATATAAAGGGCATCGTGGACGCAGGTATCTGGCCGGTCACCGTTGCCACTACACTGCTGAAGCCGGGCGGATACCAGAGAATGTGCCAGATCGCCCGTATCCTGGAGACAGAGGGCGCTGTATTTGAAGGCGTAAGCATCGAAGGATCAAAAGCACTGGCAGAAGCCGCAATCGTGAGTCCCCATCATGTGAAGGCGGTCAAACTGCTACCATCCCGCAAGATGAACAAGGAGGTACCGCTTTTGGACTGTTTCGTGGCGCCATGTAAAGAAGGCTGCCCGATCCACCAGGATATCACCACATACCTGCAGCTTGTGAATGCCGGAAAATATGAGGAGGCAATGGAGGTCATTACAGAGAAGAACCCACTGCCGTTTATTACCGGAACGATCTGTGCACATAACTGCATGAGCAAATGTACCAGAAATTTCTACGAAGAACCGGTACATATCCGCGCTATGAAGCTGGAGGCTGCAGAAAATGGCTATGAGGCGTGGCTGGCAGATGTGTCGCCAAAGCCCCTGACAGAGAAAGGGAAAGCTGCCGTCATCGGAGGCGGCCCTGCCGGTATGGCAGCGGCATATTTTCTGAGACGCGGCGGCATGGAAGTTACCCTCTTTGAGCAGACCGGCTCCCTGGGCGGAGTGGTGCGCCACGTGATCCCGGAATTCAGGATCCCGGGAAGCTCCATTGACAAAGACGCAGAAATTCTTAAGGCAGCAGGCGTTGATATTCAATACAATACAAAAGTAGAAAGCGTGCAGCAGTTAAAAGAACAGGGGTATGGTGCGGTCATATTTGCAGTGGGCGCATACAAACCGGGTATGCTGAAACTGGAGGCCGGCGAGACGATGAATGCGCTGGAGTTCCTCGGGGCGTTTAAAGAAACAGAAGGCAGCCTGGACATCGGGAAACATGTCGTTGTCATCGGCGGGGGAAACACCGCAATGGACACGGCCAGAGCCGCAAAACGGACCAAAGGCGTCGAGACGGTTTCTCTGGTCTACAGAAGAACCAAACGCTATATGCCGGCGGATGAGGAGGAACTGCTGCTGGCAATTGAGGACGGTGTGGAATTTCAGGAACTGCTTTCCCCTGTCAAACTGGAAAATGGCAGACTGGTCTGCAGAGTAATGCAACTTGGCGATTTCGATGATTCCGGCAGAAGAAGTGTGATTGAAACCGAAGAGATCCGGGAAGTTTTGGCAGACACCGTGATTGCCGCCGTGGGTGAAAAGATTCCGACTGAGCTGTACGAGGCGAATGGTATCCATGTAAATGAGCGCGGGAAAGCAATGGTTAACGCGGAAACCTGCGAGACAAACCTGGAAGGTGTCTATGTAATCGGAGACGGCCTGGGCGGTCCGGCAACGGTAGTAGAGGGCATAAGAGATGGCCGGAAGGCGGCAGAAGCAGTGATTGGACGGAGCCTGGCGAAAGATTTCGACAGGCAGGCGGACGAGGCTAAGGTCTACAGCCGCCGCGGCATCCTGCGGGATATGGAGAACGGGAAGGCAGAGACAGAGCGCTGCCTGGGATGCTCCAGTATCTGTGAAAACTGTGTGGAAGTATGTCCAAACCGTGCAAACATCGCCATCCGGGTGCCGGGCATGGCAAAACATCAGATTATCCATATAGACTATATGTGCAATGAGTGCGGCAACTGCAAGAGCTTCTGTCCATATGAGAGCGCCCCTTATCTGGATAAGTTCACGCTCTTTGCCGGAGAAAAAGATATGGAAGACAGCAGAAACCAGGGATTTACGGTAGTGGACAGGGAAAAGGGAGTATGCAGGGTGAGATACCTTGGAGATACTTTTACCTGGACAAAGGGTGAAGAGACAAAGCTGCCCGCGGGACTGCAGCAGCTGATTGAAACAGTCGTTCAAGATTACCCCTACCTCCTGGGATAAAAGAGCACAGCATAAAAGGCGGGGCACGGCCCCGTGAATAGTATCCAATAAGCGCCCATGCACAGAAAGACAGAAAGAAGGAATGGTTATGAAACGTTTGTTTAAAGGCGGAATCATCGTCAGCGGCGAAGGACAAAAGAAGCTGGACATCCTGGTAAAAGGCGAAAAGATTCTGGCAGTCGGTGAAAATCTGGAATTCAGGGACGCCGAGATAGAAGACGTCCGGGGCAAGTACCTTTTCCCGGGATTTATTGATGCACATACCCATATGGCTCTGGAAGTCAGCAACACCATAACTGCAGACAAATTTGACACGGGAACCAAGGCGGAGATTGCGGGAGGAACCACCTGCATCATAGATTTTGCCACACAGAACAAAGGAGAGACACTTGCCCGGGCGCTGGATAACTGGCACCAAAAAGCAGACGGACACTCCTCATGCGACTATGCGTTCCATCTGGCGCTATCCGACTGGAATGAGAACGTCGGCCGTGAACTGGAGCAGGTTGTGGCGGAAGGAATCTCTTCTTTCAAACTGTATATGACATACGACAATATGGTCGTGGATGACAAGACCATGTATGAAATCCTGTCCCGTTTGAAAGAACTCGGCGGAATCGCAGGAGTACATTGTGAAAATAAGGGAATCATAGATGCAAGGCTGGAGGAAGTTCTGCAAAAAAAAGGAAACCGCAGGGATGTCTCTGATTATCCGGGAACGAGGCCGCCGGCAGCAGAAGCGGAGGCCATCAACCGCCTGCTTAAGATAGCGAAGTGTGTGGATACACCCGTCATTGTGGTGCATTTGAGTTCGGCAGAAGGCTACCGGGAAATCCAGCGGGCCAGGGACGAAGGGCAGACGGTCTATGTGGAAACCTGTCCCCAGTACCTCCTTATGGATGACAGCAAGTACTCCCTGCCGGATGGGGAAGGCAGGAAATACATGATCGCGCCGCCGCTGCGCAGAAAGAAGAATCAGGAGGTGCTGTGGAAGGCGCTTACGGAGGGCAGGATCCAGACAATCTGTACAGACCACTGCAGCTTTAATCTGGAACAAAAAAGCGCGGGGATCGAAGACTTCTCTCTGACACCGTGCGGAATGCCAGGCGCAGAAGAGCGTCCTGGCCTGATTTACCAGTTTGGCGTAAACGAGGGACGCATCACTATAGAACAGATGTGCAAATATCTGTCCGAGAATCCAGCAAAGTTATACCACATGTATCCACAGAAAGGAACGCTTTCTCCGGGAAGCGATGCAGATATCGTAGTATGGAATCCCGATACCGAGTGGATTCTGTCAAAAGAGTCACAGCAGACCAACATCGACTATTGCCCAATGGAAGGCACCAAGATTAAAGGCAGGGCAGAAAAGGTATTTCTGCGGGGCCGGCTGATAGCGGAAAACGGGGAAATTAAAATAGAAAATGCAGGGCAGTATATAAAGCATGGAGTCACGAAGGAAGCTGACAATTAAAGAAGGGCGGCACATGATAAAAGCATACCTTAATCCGCAGTTTACTGCGGATCCGCCCGAAGGGCATGGGTTAAGGGATGCCCTTTGGGTATACCGGGAGGGAAAACTGGTACAGTTCCCCTCTCTTCTGGAGGCATTAAATATAGAAAATTCAACGGCTCCCGTTCTCTCATTCACAGGAGCGGGAGGCAAGACAACACTGATTACACGGATGGCAGGCGAGTATCTGCGAAGGGGAACCAGAGTTGTCGTGACAACGACTACCCACATGATGGCCTGGGATTACCCGTGGTTTCTTTTGGAACCCTCGGCAGAGAAGATGGAAAGAATCCTGGCTGACGAAGGCATGGTATGGCTGGGCCTGCCCGCCGGTGATGGGAAAATGCAGGCTCCGCCCCGCGGGTTTCTGCAGCAGGTTTTGAAAAAGGGATACCCGCTGCTGATCGAGGCAGACGGTGCGAAGAGGTTCCCGGTCAAAGCGCCGGCTTCCCATGAGCCGGTGCTGCTCCCCGAGACGACACATGTGATCAATGTCTGCGGACTGGACAGCCTTGGAAAGCCCATGGAAGAAGTCTGTTTCCGGCCTGAAATTGCTGCCGGACTGCTTCATAAACAAAAAACGGATCCGGTCACGCAGGAAGATATTGTAGATCTGGCGCTGGACAGCCGGGCCGGAAAAAAGCATGTAATGCCCCAAATGTCTTACCATCTGGTTTTGAACAAAGCCGACGGCGCGAAGGAAGAGGCACAGGCCCTGGAAATCTGCAGGTTGGCAGAAAAAAGGGGATTCGCACAGATCACAGTAACAGCAGGAGGAAGACAGATACAGAGATGAAAATACTAATTAAAGGCGCGGGGGATCTGGCAACAGGAATCGCTTCGCGCCTCTATCACAGCGGGCACCAGATTGTTATGACAGAGATCGCAGTTCCTCTGACGGTGCGCAGAATGGCGGCGCTTTCCAGAGCTGTCTATGAGGGGACGGCCGTCGTAGAGGATATGAAAGGCGTTCTTGTATATTCGGAAAAGGAAGCAGAACAGGTTCTGGCGGACGGGAATATCGCGGTGATTGTGGACGCAAACGCTAAAATAGCCGCTGGACTTCAGCCGGATGTCATTGTGGATGCAATACTGGCGAAAAGAAATACCGGGACAAGAATAACAGACGCCCCCTTTGTGATTGGGGTGGGCCCGGGATTTACTGCGGGAATTGACTGCAATTGTGTTGTGGAGACAAAAAGAGGGCACACACTGGGGAATATCTTTTATTCTGGCAGTGCGCTTCCAAACACCGGAATTCCGGGGGATGTGGGAGGTTATACGACAGAACGCCTGATCCGCGCCGCAGCAGAGGGGGAGATGCAGCCGTTGGCAGCCATCGGGGATATCGTAGAAAAAGGCCAGGCGGTTGCCGTTACCGGTGGAAAAGAAGTATATGCCCGGATGAGCGGTGTGATCCGGGGAATGCTTCAGTCCGGTGTCCGTGTAAGTGAAGGAATGAAAATAGGGGATATTGATGCGCGCTGCGAAAAGTCCCACTGCTTCACCATTTCTGACAAAGCAAGGGCCGTGGGCGGAGGCGTACTGGAAGCGGTAACCCGGCATGAACACATGAAGGGGAAATATGCCCTTGTCTTGCTTGCGGCAGGAAAAAGCACACGGTTTGGGGAAAACAAGCTCCTGGCACAGATCTCCGGCAGACAGATGTTTGAATACATGCTGGACAAAATCAGCGCGTTCGGAGCCTTTCCCACATATATTGTGACGGGATATGAAGAGATTGAAAAAAAAGCAAGGCGAAAGGGGATACGGGTTGTGAGAAACGATGAGCCTGAACGGGGGATTTCCCGTTCCGTCAGGCTGGGAGTGGAAGCCTGTACAGAGCAGTTTCCTGATATTCAGGGCATTCTTTTTTCCGTGTGTGATCAGCCCGCTTTGCATGCGGCCACGATCCAGCGGATACTCAATGCAGCAGGGCTCCACAGGGGAAAGATTATCAGCGCCTGCCATAAGGACCGGCCGGGCAATCCGGTTCTCTGGGACAAAAAGTTCTTCCGCGATCTCAGGCAGCTTTCCGGAGACAACGGAGGGCGGCAGATTATGTCCGGTCTGCAGGACAAAGTAAGATATGTGGAAGCACAGGAAGAAGAATTAAAAGATATTGACTTCCGGTCAGATCTTTCAGAATAAAGTTCCGGGAAACGTAACAGTTCAGGCTTGCCTGAACTGTTACCGGGAAAAGGAGGGTATTATATGTTCACAGTACATGTAAATGGGAAAGATTATCAGGCAGAGCAGGACAAAAAGCTGATGCGGTTTCTGCGTGACGACCTCCGTCTGACATCCGTGAAAGACGGGTGCAGCCAGGGCGCATGCGGCACCTGCACGGTTCTGGTAGACGGAAAGACAACACGTGCGTGCATTCCCATGATTTCTAAGATGGAGGGCAAATCCATTGTAACAGTTGAGGGATTAAGCGAAAGAGAAAAAGAAGTGTATGCTTATGCTTTTGCCACGGCCGGCGCCGTTCAGTGCGGCTTCTGTATTCCCGGCATGGTCATGAGCGCAAAGGGCCTGATTGATGTCAACCCGGATCCGACCCGCCTGGAAGTGATAGCGGCGATCCGCAATAACATCTGCCGGTGCACAGGGTATAAGAAGATTATCGACGGAATCCTTCTCAGCGCCAGAATATTCCGGGAAAATCTCCCTGTGGCGGACAACAGCGGCATCGCACTGGTAGGTGATGCAATCCAGAGGATTGATGCCAGAGAAAAGGTGTTGGGAACCGGAGAATATCCGGACGATATCTATCTCGACGGCATGATCTACGGCAGCGCAGTGCGTTCCGAATATCCCAGGGCAAAAGTACTGGCGATCCACGCGGAGGAGGCTCAGGCGCTGGAAGGCGTGATCGGAGTCTATACCGCAGAGGACATTCCGGGGCAGGTAAAGGTGGGCCACCTGAAGCAGGACTGGGATACCATGATTCCGGTCGGGAAAACCACGCATTACCTCGGGGATGCGATCTGTCTTGTGGCGGCGGAAACACCGGAGATACTTGAACGGGCTAAGAGCCTTGTGAAGGTGGATTACGAAGTGCTGGAACCGGTGCTCAGCCCCTTTGACGCCATGAAAGAGGATGCGCCGCTTGTCCATGCATCCGGAAATATTCTGGCACATGAGCATCTGGTCCGGGGAAATGCCGACGAGGTCATTGCCAATTCGAAATATAAAGTAACAAAGCATTACGAAACACCATGGACCGAGCATGCATTTCTGGAGCCGGAGTGCGCGGTCGCCATGCCTTTTGACGACGGGGTATTTATTTATTCCACAGATCAGGGTACATACGATACCCGGCACGAATGCTGTATCATGCTGGGACTCCCTCCGGAGAAGGTGATTGTGGAAAACAAACTGGTCGGCGGCGGATTTGGCGGAAAAGAGGATGTCAGCGTCCAGCATCACGCAGCGCTTCTGGCGTACCTGACCAAACGGATCGTAAAAGTAAAGCTATCCAGGCAGGAAAGCATTGTCATCCATCCAAAACGTCATCCAATGTGGATGGATATCACAACAGCCTGTGACGAGAACGGCATACTGACCGCGATGAAGGCGGTAGTCGTATCGGACACAGGGGCCTACGCATCCCTGGGCGGGCCTGTGCTGCAGCGTGCCTGTACACATGCTGCGGGGCCGTATAATTTCCAGGTAATCGATATAGACGGAAAGGCGGTGTACACGAATAATCCGCCTGCCGGTGCATACAGAGGCTTCGGAGTAACCCAGACCTGCTTTGGATCCGAGCGGAATCTGGACCTGCTGGCAGAGATGGCCGGCATTTCTCCCTGGGAGATCCGTTACCGTAATGCCATCCGTCCGGGACAGGTGCTGCCGAATGGACAGATTGCCGATGATTCCACGGGTGTTGCGGAAACATTGGAAGCCGTAAAAGACATCTATGAGAGCGAACCCTATGCAGGGATTGCCTGTGCCATGAAAAATGCGGGCGTAGGCGTGGGACTGCCCGACTGGGGCCGCTGCCGCCTGCTGGTAAAGGACGGAAAAATACAGATCCATGCGGGTGCGTCCTGCATCGGGCAGGGGCTTGGAACGGTTCTGACACAGGTGGTATCCGAGACGACCGGCCTGCCGGTTAACTGTATCAAGTACTGTCCGCCCAATACCGCGGATTCCCCCGATTCCGGAACTACCTCCGGTTCACGGCAGACACTGATTACCGGGGAGGCCGCGAAGCGGGCGTCGGAAGATCTGAGAGAAGAGCTGGCAGGGCAGACACTGGCGGCTCTGGAAGGAAAAGAGTATTACGGTGAGTATCTCGCCAAGACCGACAGGATGGGCAGCGATGTGCCAAATCCGGTGTCTCATGTGGCCTATGGTTATGCTACTCAGGTATGTGTCCTGAATGAGGATGGAACGGTCAAGAAAATGGTGGCGGCCCACGATGTGGGCAAAGCCGTGAACCCGGTCAGCGTGGAAGGCCAGATAGAAGGCGGCGTTGTGATGGGAATGGGATACGCACTGACGGAAAGATATGAGATCAAGGAAGGGTATCCGGTATCCAGATTTGGTACGCTGGGGCTGTTTAAGGCGGATAAGGTGCCGGAATTGGTATCCCTTATTGTGGAAAAACCAGGCGTGGACGTGGGGTATGGGGCTATTGGAATTGGAGAGATCACATCCATACCAACGGCTCCGGCTGTTGCAGGGGCTTATTATAAATGGAATGGAGAGTTTCAGACTGTATTGCCGCTGGAGGGAACTCCATATACCAAAAAGAAGTAAATCGGGAGTTAGTGACGAGCTATAGTCTCGGCGCGGATGGGGACGCTCTATGAAGGGATAGCCGAAAACCTCCCGGAGAACATCCATGTCCTTTCAAAAATGCGGCCGCGGACCTAAGAAATTCTAGGCGGGAAACAGCCCTGAAAATGGAGCACTACTGACACATCACGAGAAATCCGATGATTTCTCGCGCTGGGTCAGCTGATTTTTGGATTCGGAATCCAAAAATCTCTCCATTTTCAGGGCTGTTTCCCACCAAGAATTTCTAAGGTTCGCGGCCGCGTTTTTGAAAGGACATGGATGTTCTCCGGGAGATTTTCGGCTATCTCTTCATGGAGCTGGCGCATCCGGCCGGCAGGACAAGACTCGTTACTAAGGTGGGACCTAATACGGGGGCGTCGTATGGGATTGGACTGGCGGGAATTTTATGGCTTTGGGAGGTGTTAGAAGACAGGGGGAATGAAAAAAAGGATTAAAACAGTGTGCTGAACGGTTTAAAATGAGCTGTATAAAAACAGTTTTAAACTTAACTGAAAACTTACCCGGAAATTTACCCCAAAACTTACCGGAGAAGCAAGTTGTTTTTATAAATAACTTGCTGTATAATATGTACAGTGGACTTTATATTTGATGATATGAGGTTTAATAGAAAAAAGGAGAAAGAATATGAAAAAGTTTAAAAGAGCAGGAAGTGTGTTTCTTATGGCAGTGATGATGGGGGTTTTGGTTTTTGGGTGTTCTTCTAACGAGGATGAGAAAAGGGCTGACGCGAAAGACGGTGCAAAAACAGAGGTACAGGATGCCGAGGATGAGGGGGCGGAAGAACCTGCAAAATTACTTGTTGCAGCGGCAGCAAGTCTGGAGTATTCTTATGAGGACGAACTGATTCCGATGTTTGAGGAGGAGAATCCAAATATTACCGTAGAGGGGACATACGATAGTTCGGGGAAATTGCAGACGCAGATCGAGGAAGGGATTGAGGCTGATGTATTTATGTCGGCAGCTATGAAGCAGATGAATGCATTGGTTGACGAAGATCTGGTGGATAAGGATTCCGTAGTGAAGCTTCTTGAGAATAAAATTGTGCTCATTGCCTCTGCAGATTCTGTCCTGGATCTGCAGGAATTTACGGATATTACGAAAGCCGGATCAATTGCTATTGGCGACCCGGCAAGTGTTCCGGTAGGGCAGTACTCACAGGAAGCGCTGACATCTCTTGGTATCTGGGACGAAGTGTCAGCAAAAGCGAGTCTTGGTACGAATGTAACAGAAGTGTTGAACTGGGTTGCAGAGGGAAGTGCGGAGGCAGGGATTGTTTATGCTACCGATGCAGCAACAACGGATAAAGTGAAAGTGGTAGCAGAGGCGCCGGAAGGCAGCCTTGCAGAAAAGGCAATCTATCCGGTAGGTGTTGTCTCTGCTTCAGCACAGAAAGAAGCAGCGGAGAAATTCGTGGATTTCCTGCAGAGTGACAAAGCAATTGCAGTATTTGAAAAATATGGATTTATACAGAATAAATAGTATAAGAAAATGAAAGCGGAGGGCTCAGGATGGATTTATCACCGATACTGATATCGATGAAGACAGCAATGACGGCGATTGTGATTACCTTTTTTGCAGGGATAGCAGTCGCATACTGGGTTGTAAACATGAAGCATGAAAAGATCAAAATGGTTTGTGACGGAATCCTGACCCTGCCGCTTGTGCTCCCCCCCACTGTGGCCGGCTTTTTCCTGTTGTATATTTTCGGGATTAAGCGTCCGGTCGGTAAACTGCTCCTGGATTTTTTCGGAGTAAAAATTGCATTTTCCTGGTGGGCAACTGTCCTCGCGGCAGTGGTCATATCATTTCCATTGATGTACCGCTCTGCGCGCGGGGCTTTTGAACAAGTAGACTTTAATCTGCTATATGCGGGAAGGACGCTGGGAATGTCCGAGTGGAGTATTTTTTGGAGGATTCTGATCCCAAACGCCCTCTCGGGCATCTTATCCGGGGGAATTCTGGCCTTCGCAAGAGGGCTGGGAGAGTTCGGGGCCACTGCCATGATTGCGGGCAACATCGCAGGAAAAACGCGCACCCTTCCCCTTGCGGTCTACTCCAACGTGGCGGCAGGGGACATGCATGGGGCATATCAGTATGTGCTGATTCTGGTTGTAATCTCGTTCTTTGTAGTAACAGGAATGAATTATGTAACCTACGTGTTTGGAAAATATGGCCGGAGATAAGCGCTGCCTCCGGAAGAATAAAAGAAAAAGGAAAAGAGAGAAGGTGCCGCTATGTTTCATCCGGTTATAAAACTGAAAGTCTACAATGAAGATCTGGTATTTGGTCCGGGGCTGATAACTTTACTGGAATACCTCAGGCAGACCGGTTCCATGAAAGAAGCATGCGCCGCCATGGGAATGTCCTACAGCAAAGGCTGGAAGATCGTGAACCGGGCGGAAAAAGAACTGGGATACGAGCTTTTACTGCGCCGGCACGGCGGCAGTATGGGAGGAAAATGCGAATTGACGGAAAAAGGGGACTCTTTAGTCACGCGGTACAGAAATATGGAAAAGATGGTAAACCAAAAAACTCAGCAGGCATTTAAAGAATACTTTCCAGAGTATACAGTTGAAACACAATGACTGACAGTACAAAAAATAAAGAATCCCTTTTGACATATCAAAATAAAGCGATCTAATAATTACATCCGTACTCCAGTCCCCATCCGTCTCAGCACGTCGATGCCCACCCGGTTACTAAGCCCTTAACTACCAATTGGATGCACCAGCGAATGCCAAGGCGAGTCCGGCGGCTGGCGGGGCAATGTCTGTTGGTGAAAAGTCCATAAAGCAAGCGTTAGAAGCTGTTGAAGAAAACGGAGCGGAAAGGGAGGGCAGAATTTTCCTTACCAGGAAAATTCTGGTGCCGCCTGCGGCGCGAATGCATCGGCATTCGGGCCAAATGCGGCACGTACCTCCCTTTCCGTTCCGTTTTCTTCTACAGCTTCTTAGCGAAGTGTCCGGACTTTTCACCAACAGACATTGCCCCGCCAGCCGCCGGACTCGCCTTGGTATTCGCGTCCCCTCTCCAATACTTAATTTTGGCTTAATAATCATCGTTTCGGTAGATTTCCACAGTCAATTGGAGTATAATAAACAAGGCTTGTGAAAAAGCTGATTATACAGGAGGTTGAGATTATGTGGACGAGATATGATTTAAAGATGAGAGGACGGGAGGCATTCCTGAGAAATTACTGGGCTTCGGTTGTTGTTGCACTGGTGATGTCCGTTGTAGCAGCGGTTTTCAGCGCCACAAGTTCTCATGGTTCCAGGGGATTCCGTGGAAATTATAGTGGGTGGGGTTATTTTTCAGAGTATTCCCTGCTTTGGGCTGCGCTTGCAGGAATCGCTGCAATACTGGGCATAGGTTTACTTCTGCTGGCCATTTTTGTCGGTAATGTACTTATCGTCGGCGGCTGCCGTTATTTTGTACTGAACCAGACAGAGATGCCGACAGTCGGATATCTTGGATACGGTTTCAAAACCGGTCATTATGGCAACATAGTCCTGGTCATGTTCCTGCGGGATTTGTTTACCTTTTTATGGACTTTGCTGTTTGTCGTGCCGGGAATCATCAAGCATTACGAATACCTCATGGTGCCGTATATTCTGGCCGAGAATCCCGGAATGGGAAGAGAGGAAGCATTTCTGATCAGTAAGAAGATGATGATGGGACAGAAATGGGAAGTATTCGTTCTTGATTTATCCTTCCTGGGATGGAGGATACTTGAATATATAACATTTGGAATAGTTGGAATATTCTATGTAGAGCCTTATTATCAGGGAACAATGGCGGAATTATATAGCGTAAACAGAACATTGGCTTACCAGAATGGGTATATTCGGTAGGGAGATGGGAGGGGGACGCCTGCCTGTGACGGTTTATGCTGTACCGGAGGGGATCTCTGTGGGTGCTTTGGGATACCGGCCGTTTAGCCTAGTTTTCGTAAGGATAAAATTGAAAAATCTGATGGAACCAGCGACATGCAGCCTCAAATCTGATGATTTGAGGCCTTAGTCGCCTCAGACTTTGCCTGGTAAGGCAAAGTCTGTCCATCAGATTTTTCAATTTTATCCTAACGAAAACACGGCACACTTAGAGGCATCCCAAAGCACCCACAGAGATCCCCTCCGGTGCAGCATAAACCGTCACAGGCAGGCTGGGCGCATCCTGGCGGAAGTGAGCATGTGGTTGGAAGGGTAAAAGGGGAACACTTTACGGTTGAAAACGGAATGGTAAAAGGAAAGAGCTGTTGCAGTTTGTATGTGCAGCAGCTCTGAGAAAAGGGAAAATCTATCTGTTGTTTTGAATTGTTTTATTAGGCGAAGTCCAATGGCCGCAGATGCAGTGCTGCAAGTGCAGCCATTGTCTTCTGTTTTTCATGTTTATAGAATATCAGGTAATTGTGAATGCATTGTGACAACATTTGGAAAATTTTATTAATTAAATATAAGATATTCATAAACTATATAATAGAAGAGAGGGCATATCGGATCGTGTATTTTATGATGTACTAGGGCCCTGCAGTTATATTTTCAATTGAATATTAACGGCTGTCAGGATATAATAATTTTATATTTATCTTGAAAGAAGATTCTGGGGGATTGGTTATGGAGAAGAATGAAATGAAAAAAGAAAAGTTTGCGTCTGATACTTCAAAACGGAGCGCAAAAGATTGGGTGAGGGCGCTGGCAGTCCTGTTGGGGGGATTGATCGTGGCGCATTTGGGGGTCACTCTTTTTCTGTTGTCTGAGCTGGGAACAGATACATTTACGGTCTTCATTCAGGGGCTTGCGAGGACGGTGCATTTGACTGTGGGGACGGTACACGTGATTATACTTTGCATCTTGATGGTTATTATGCTGTTGACCACAAAGGGGTACATAAAACCGGGAACCGTAGTGTGTGCATTCTGCGGCGGCCCTATTATTGATTTGTTTACGTGGATGTTTCAGGGATATATTAACGGAAGTGCTTCCTTGATACTTAGGATCGTCAGTATGCTGGCAGGATGTGTGATTCTGTCTGCAGGAATGTCGATTGTAATCAACAGTAATGCGGGCACCGGGCCGAATGATCTGGTTGCCATCATATTATCGGATAAATTGGAAAAAATAGAGTTCAGATGGGTCAGAGTCGGATGCGACTTATTCTTTGTTGTGCTTGGATTTTTCCTTGGAGGAACAGTTGGTATCGGTACAATTGTGGCTGTTTGCCTAACGGGACCGCTGGTTCAATTCTGGCTTCCGAAAACGAAAAAACTGGTGGCAGGGATCGAAAAGGGGCGGTAAGCCCCTGGGGGTTTAAACCTTTCATGGATCGTCAGACGGGGCATGGCCATCAGACGGTTCCTTTATGGACAATGTGCATGGCATTTTTGGAGGATTCCTGCCAAAGTTCTTTCTTCTGCTCATACATACTGTACAGCCATTCTATGGCTGAGTCCATGCCCTCGTCTGACATGGGAAAGGATTCATGCTCTTTCTTTTCTTCGGGGGTTTTTTCAAAAGACCATGGTTCCGGGTAAATAGTGGCCGTGAATGTCTCTTTGCTGTCATCTACCCTGAATATATAACGCATTCCGCCATGTGATCCGGAAAAGGGCTCCCTTTTTAGTCCCCCTACGGGGATTAGTTTTTTATCGATCATAAACGTCACATACCTTTCTGAATACTATTAGTAACGGGAATCCGTTCTGCAGAAGATTATAGCATATTTCAGGAGAATAGGGCAATTTAAGTTAAAACGTGGAAAAAATTAACGGTGATATTAAAAAAGTAATATAATAGAATAATCGAAGGGCATCCCGTAACACATGCCCTGCGGGCGGGTCTGCAGCAAAGCAGCAGAATAAGGTGTGATTAATTCAGTCTCAGGAGGGCAGATATGAATGATATGATGAGCAGTGCCGACAGTTTAGTCTATGTAATCGATGAAACATATCACATAGTTCATTTTAATGATGTGCTGCAGGAAGTGTTCCCGGAAATACATAACGGGGATATTTGTTACGAGGTGCTCTGCGGGGAAAGCTCTCCGTGCCGGAAATGCCCGCTTGCAGAGGGGAATGCTTCTACGATGGATATGTATAATGAAAAATTAAAGTGCTGGGTGGAACAGAGTACAGGGAAGATCGAATGGCCCGGGAAAGGAGCATGCAGCATTATTATTTCCAGAAATATTCCGGAACATAAACTGCCGGAGGCAAAAGAAGGCGGGGCTTGCGCAGAAGGCATCAATTCTCTCACCGGTCTCTATAAAAAAGGGAAATTCTTTCAGGCAATGGAGGCCTTTCTGCGGGACGCGGGGGAGGAAAGGTATTGCCTCGTGGCCGTGGATATTGAACATTTTAAGCTGTTTAACGAATGGTATGGGAAAAAAGCGGGGGATGAATTTCTGGTAAATTTCGCAAAGTGTCTGAGGGAGATCAGGAATGAATACGGCGGGCTTGCCGGTTATTTGGGTGAGGATGATTTTGGTCTTCTGATTCCCTGTGGTGAGGGACATCTGGACTGTCTGCAGAACCGCATTCTGAGGTTTGTCAGACAGTACAGAGGGAATGCCGGATTTCTGCCGGCCTTTGGTGTGTATGAGATTACGGACAGATCCGTGCCCGCCAGCATGATATATGACAGGGCTGCTATTGCGATGTCTATGGTAAAGGGAAATTATGCAAACCGGATGTGCCGGTATGATGCGGTTATGATACAGAGAATGGAAGAGAAACATTTGATGCTTTCGGAGGTGCAGAGAGGGCTGGAGAATGGCGAATTCACATTCTATCTGCAGCCAAAATGCAATATGAGTACCGGGCGCATTGTGGGAGTGGAGTCCCTGGTAAGATGGCAGCATCCGGAACGGGGGCTGGTCACGCCGGGAGCGTTTATACCGCTTTTGGAGCAAAGCGGATTTATTGCCAAACTGGATCTTTATATCTGGAAAGAGGTCTGCAGATATCTTAGAAAATGGCTGAATGAAGGGAAGACGCTTCTTCCGATTTCAATCAATGTATCCAGGGTGGATATTTACACGCTGGACGTGGTAGAGTGCCTGAAAAGTATGGCAGAGGAGTACTGCCTTCCGGCAAATCTTCTGGAGATCGAGATTACCGAGAGTGCTTATGCGGAGGAGTACCAGAAGATTACAGGTGTGGCGGAGCAGCTGCGCGGCGCAGGATTTACGGTTCTGATGGATGACTTCGGAAGCGGCTATTCTTCACTGAATATGCTGAAAGATATTAATGTGGATATCCTGAAAATTGATATGAAATTTTTGGATATGGATGAAAAGAGCGCGGATAAGGGGCTGGGAATACTCGAAGCCATTATCCGGATGGCTACGCTCATGGGACTGCGTATTATAGCAGAGGGGGTGGAAACCGAAGAACAGGTTAAGGTGCTCCTGGAAATGGGGTGCCTGTACGGACAGGGGTATTATTTTTTTCAGCCGCTTGCCATTGAGAGTTATGAAAGACTGCTGGAGACGCCGGAAAACTTTGATTACAGAGGGATAAAGGCAAGGGATGTAAAAAGTCTCAGTATTAAGGATCTTCTGAATGCGGACATATTCAGTGAGACAATGATCCATAATATACTGGGCGGGATCGGGATTTATAAAGTGTCCGGTGACCATGTAGAATTGCTGCAGGTAAATGAACACTATTATAAAGTTACGGGAAGCAGTCCGATTGATCTGGAAGCGCAGCGTATGCAGTTCCAGAGCGGAATATATGAGGCGGACCGGAAAGAACTTCTGGACATCTTTCAACGGGCGGATAAAAACAGGCTGAACGGCGGCAGCGGACAGATCCGTCATATCCTGGCCGATGGTTCTGTCATCTGGATACGGCTGCACGCCTTTTTCCTGAAGGCACAGGAGGACGGCAGAATCTATTATGGAGCCGTTTCAGACGTTACGGAACAGAGACGGCGGGAGCAGATCATCACGGAGAATATGAAAACACTGGAGATATTCCGCAGTCAGGCGCTGTATGATTTTAAAGTCTGCCTCACAAGGGATAGCGTGTGCGGCGGAAGTATTGACAGCTGGGTGGGTGAGACCGGATGCAGTCAGATTATGCTGTTAGAAGGTGCATCGGATTACATGTGCAGCGAACTGATTCTGCCTCGTTATCAGGATCTGTTCCGGACATTTACGGATAAAGAAAGAATGTATCAGGCATATCAAAACGGCAAGGTTATGGAAAGCATGGATTATCAGCGGATGTACAAGGGGGCTCCGAGCTGGATGCGGATGCTCATGCACTATACCCGGTCTGAGGAAAACGGTGAGGTCTATGCCTATATATTTGTGACAGATATCGACGCGCAGAAGAAGCAGGAGCTTCAGCTGGCCAGGATGGCCGAGACGGATGCTATGACAGGCCTGTATAACCGCTGCACTGCCAAGAAGAAAATTGAGGATTATATGAAAGAATATCCGGATGAGGAGTCGGCAGTGATTATGTTTGACATGGATAATTTTAAGACGGCAAATGATGTATTTGGGCATGCGTACGGTGATTCCATGATCCGTAAGAATGCGGAGAAGCTGAACAGTTATTTCAGGGAGAATGATATTGTATGCCGTATGGGCGGAGATGAATTCCTTGTTCTATGCAGGAATATCAGGGAAGAAGCAGTGAATGAGAAACTGAGGCAGATCCTTTCCGATATGGAGGTTACTTACCATACAGGAAAAAAGGCGATCAAATTTTCGATATCGGCTGGGTATGCGATGATTCCACGGCAGGGAAATACATTTGACGAGCTGTACAGGAAAGCGGATACTGCACTGTTCACAGCAAAAATGAATGGAAAAAGTACATTCGCTCAATACGATTCCGGTATGAAGGAGGTTCGTCCGGAGCTGGCAGATCCGGAAAAGACTTCGGAATAAAAGGAAAGAGTCACAGTAACTGTGACTCAAGGGGGAAAAAGTTTATGAAAAAGTGTTCTTTTCTTTTGAACAATTATAGTATACCTTTTACTTGTGGAAAAATTGTGATACATTTTTGAATGAATTGTAAACAGATATAAAATAAATTATGAAGAACGGCGATATAAAGAATGAAACGAGTATGGAAAAGAATCTTTCTGGCTGCGGGTATCATGTGCGCTTTGGATTGTGTGGCAGTAGGTACATTTTTTAGTATGGCGGTGGGGCGCTCCTGTGTCTTCTTTCGAAAAAAGAGAGACAAAAGGAAAAAAATGTGCAGGAGGACAGTACAGAAAGAGGCGGAAGAACTTAAAGAACGCAGTGAGGGAATCCAATGGATCGAGGGGATGCACTGTGAAAGTGTGCACATAAAAAGCGAAGACGGGCTGAGGCTAAAGGGATATTATCTGGAGGCAGAGCAGGCTGAGCGAATTGTTGTGATGTTCCATGGCTGGCGTGGATCCTGGCGGCATGATTTTGGGGCGTGCCTCAAATGGCTTTACGAAGAAAACAGCAGCCTTCTGCTCGTAGAACAGAGGGCGCAGGGGGAAAGTGAAGGAAAATATATGGGATTCGGGCTGCTGGAGCGCATGGACTGCCGGAAATGGTTAAATTGGCTGGCAGAAAGGAATGCCAGCCGCCTTCCTGTCTATCTTTACGGCGTATCCATGGGTGCGGCAACCGTACTGATGGCGGCAGGGGAGAAGCTGCCGGCAGAGATAAAAGGGGTAATTGCCGACTGCGGCTTTACCTCCCCTTATGAGATGGTATACCGTTTTGGACGAACGAACTTTAAACTGCGGGAACATCCGGTTATGGATCAGCTGAACTGGCTGTGCAGGAAGCGCGCCGGTTATGACCTGAAGGAATATAGTACGCTTGAGGCGATGAAACACTGCAGCGTGCCGGTTCTTTTTATCCACGGCAGGGCGGACACATTTGTGCCCTGTGAGATGACGCTTCGCAATTACGAGGCCTGTACGGCAGAAAAGAAGCTGCTGCTGGTGGACGGGGCGAAGCACTGTATGAGCTTTATAAAAGACCGGGAAGGGTATACGCAAGCGGTCAGAAAAATGTTTTCCTGTGAAGAAAAATGCGGTACCTGACTGCATCAGAGGGCGGTCAAATGGCAATACTCCGTTAAGTAGGCAGGGATAAAACGGACATGGTGTACTTCTCTTTTATTTTTATTGGTGCTATGCTTAGTGGCAGCAGTGCTGTTGAATCTTATCACTAAGATGGCAAAAGAGTATCCAAACAGCCATCCTTAACTACATCATTATTATGCTGGGAGGTAGAAAGATGCTTGAAGAGAATGTTTTAGTATCGTTTTTAAAAAAGTTTGATGAACATCCATTTCTTGTGAAGATGGACGACAAAGAATACTTAATCGGAGAAGGGGAACCTACCTTTACGATAAAAATCCATAAGATGATTCCGCTGACGGAACTGATGACAAGTACATCGCTTGCTCTTGGAGAGGCATACATGAACGGGGATCTGGAGGTTGAAGGCGACCTGTATGAAGCACTGAATCATTTCCTGGGGCAGATGGGCAAATTTTCAACGGACAAGAAAGCGCTTAAGAAGCTTATTTTCTCGTCCTCCGCAAAGAAAAACCAGGAGAAGGAAGTGCGCAGCCATTATGATATCGGGAACGACTTTTACAAGCTTTGGCTTGACGATACGTTAAGCTATTCCTGCGGGTATTTTGTGCATGAAGACGATACGCTTTACCAGGCTCAGGTCAACAAGGTGGATCATATTTTAGCAAAACTTTACCTTAAGGAAGGGATGACTCTGCTGGACATTGGCTGCGGCTGGGGGTTTCTGCTGATTGAGGCTGCGAAAAAGTATAAGGTACATGGGACTGGGATTACACTCAGTGAAGAACAGTATAAGGAATTTAACCTCCGTATCCAGGCGGAGGGGCTGGAGGATCTGCTTAAGGTGGAACTGATGGATTACCGTGATCTGCCCAAAACAGGGTGGAAGTTTGAACGCATCGTGAGTGTTGGGATGATTGAGCACGTCGGGCGTGACAATTACCAGGAATTTATAGACTGTGTAAACAAGGTGATGGAGCCGGGCGGCCTGTTCCTGCTGCATTTTATCAGTGCATTGAAGGAGCATCCGGGCGATCCCTGGATTAAAAAGTATATCTTCCCGGGCGGTATGGTTCCAAGTCTGAGGGAGGTGCTTGCAGACGCGGCGGAGGATAACTTCCATACGCTTGATGTGGAGAATCTGCGGCCTCATTATAACCGTACACTATTGTGCTGGGAGCACAACTTCAGGGAACATATTAACGAGGTGCGGCAGATGTTTGATGAAAAATTTGTTAGAATGTGGGATCTCTATCTGTCCTCCTGTGCGGCGACCTTCAATAATGGAATTATTGACCTGCATCAGATCCTTATGACCAAGGGAATTAACAATCAATTACCTGCTGTGAGGTGGTATTAAAGGATCAAGTCGGGCCGGCAGACCGTATGCAACGGCCACGGAACGTTCACCTTTTGGAAGATCCAAAATGGCGGACGTTCTTTTTGTGCAGAAAAAAATATACAGGTATGGTAACAGTTCAGGCCTGTCTGAACTGTTACCTGGTATGAATATCTTCAGCAAAACAATTGGTGATAGCGTTTGAAGCCGGAGCGTTTATATGATAAGATAAATTATAATACACTGAAAAATGGAGGAAGCTATGACAGCGCAGATAAAAAATGCATTGGCCATGACGGCCTTTGGGACCATCTCCATTTTTGTACGGGGGATTGCCCTTAGTTCCATGGAGATAGCCTTCTGGCGCGGGAGTATTGCGCTGGTGGTATTGTGGTTCATTAAAAAGGCCTTTTATAGGGAAAATAAAGTACATATCAGCAGGAAACAAAAAGTTCTCCTGTTTTTATCAGGGATGGCGGTTGGCTTAAATTGGGCGCTGCTGTTTATGGCTTATGAACATACGACTATCGCGGTGGCTACGTTGGCCTATTATTTTGCCCCGGTGATTGTGATGATAGTGTCGCCCCTTTTGTTTAAAGAGCGGATGACGCTGTTTCAGCTTTTGTGTTTCGTAATGGCAACTGCAGGGCTTGTACTTGTGGTGAGTGCCGGTAACAGTATGTCAGGCGGGAGCAGGGCGGGCATTGGCTTTGGACTGGGAGCCGCTGTGTTCTATGCTGCTGTAGTGCTGATGAATAAATGGATCCGTGAAGGGAGCGGGCTGGAACGTACGATAATCCAATTTTTCGGGGCAGTGGCCTTGTTGTTTGTGATTCTGATGGTGCAGGGCGGGTTCCGGATTCAGACTGCTTCCCCCGGAAGTATTGGAAATCTACTGATAGTAGGAGTGATTTATACAGGGCTGTGCTATTGGCTGTATTTTTCATCGATAAAAGATTTGGCTGGGCAGCAGACGGCCATCCTCAGCTATCTTGATCCCTTTGTGGCAATTCTTGTCTCAACGTTGTTTTTTCGGGAGCCTATACGGGTGCTTCAGGGAATTGGCGCCGTGTTAATTCTGGGATTTACCTGTGCTTACCAGCTTGACAGAGGCCAACGTGACGCCGCGGACAAGGAGTAGGCAGGGGGCTGCAGAATTTGTCAATATAAAGGTATCCCCAGAGGGCATCCCGTAATCCATGCCCTTGCGGGCGGGCCTGCAGCAGAACATTATATACTTAGGAAAATACAGGGTCAACTATTTACATGATACGTGAAAGCAGGTGTGATATGGGAATTCAAGAATATTTAGACGATTTATTAGGAAACCAGTTGAGAGAAATGAAATATCGATATAGACAACAGATTGCGGCCGATATAAAGAACAGAATGTGTTCCCTGTTATCCAAATGGGACGATGAGGAATACAGGCGGACAATCTTGTTTGTAACGGATGAAGAGGCATTGTTTTATGAACCTTATGCAGCAGCCGAGGTAAAGGAATTTGTCGTTGCAACGTTAAGAGATAGTATGCTTGAGGTAGCAGCAAGTGTTAATTGTACCCAATTTAAAATGCAGGATCCCCTGTCAAATGAAAAAATAAGACAGTTGACATCGGATGCGATTGTATATTTCAGGCAGTGCAGTTTCGCATCTTTACAGGAAGAAGCACAGAGTATGGAATTCAAAGATGTTTACGGACAAGCTATAAAGAAATATCCACTGGCATGGGAGATCTTGAAAAAGACGGCATTAATGACGGAAGAAATATTAGAATTTGCAGGTACTGATCAAACAGTTTCAGAATATGAAGACCAAAAACTGGAATGCAGAAAATATGATAAAGTGATTTGTGATGGATATAGCCTGGAGTTCGATGAATATTTGGAGGAATCGCTCGTAAATCTAATTTCAGGATATACGGAAGTGTTTTTTGTAGATTCGTTTAAAATATTATCGAGAAACTTTGAAAAGGTTTTGCATGTCCTTCAGATCATCTTTGAGAATGGGCGGACTTTCGTGACCTGCAATTATTATATTAGTAATGGATATATCGAAAAAAGAAAGGAAATATTGAGAGCAGCACATAGTGAAAAAAACGTACTGAAAAACCTGTGGAACATGAGGGGGACTCCGGCAGAGTTGAGAACTATCCTGAAAGGACTGGCGGATGCTGAGCTCTAAATGTACATTTCATATGCTCATGATGACAGAGTTTTATTAATATGAAGAATACTAGAGAGAACCCCGATATTTGAAGGTGATTTATGGAGCCATAAGATTGGAGACCGCTATGCCAAATTATAATTTTTACGATGTGTTTTCGGATTCGCCCATACGTTTCCAACAGTTCGCCTGTGCCGTGATCAGTGTCAGGGAAGGCTGTACATTTCAGCGGTTTGGCGAGGGCCGGGACGGGGCAATCGACGGACTGTTTGTCGCGGAAAATGGCAGAACTGTTCTGCAGGTAAAAAGGACAGAAGCCAAAGGTAAGGCGCTGATCGGAATGATGAGACAGGAGCAGAAACGGATCAGACCCGGGACCTGCGACAGATATATCCTGGTGATTGCTTCCAGAACGCTTCGGGATGAACTGAAAGAAGAAATAAGGAAGATGATTCCGGAAATACGGGATACCGGTGATATCGTGACCGGGATAGATTTGAATGGTTATCTGGAGAGGCCGGAGTACGCCCATATTGAAAAAGAGTATAGAGAGCTGTGGCTTCACAGCGGGAACTACCTGGAAGAGATGCTGTCGTCTTCTGCACTCCGGGAATTAAAAAAGCGCTCGAATCCAAAGTTCAAATTGATGGAAAAGGAGAAGAGAACTTTTGTAGAGACAAAAGCGTTCCAGGAGGCCATCCGGATTTTGGAAACATATCAACGGGTCGTTATTTCAGGAGACCCGGGTGTCGGAAAGACGGCGCATGCGCTTTGCCTCGCCGATTACTATCTCTGTACGGAGAAATATGAGGCTTTCTATTTCGTAAACTCTCTGGAAGAAATTGAACGGATCATGGGAGAAGACTCGGAAGAAAAGTCGGTTATAGTATTCGATGATTTCTGGGGACACAGTCATTTTTCTGAAAGCAGGCTGGAGTTAAACGCAGACAAAAAGATGCTGGATTTATTCCATGTGCTTTCTTCTTATCCCAATATACGTCTGATCTTTACGACCAGAGAATTTGTTCTTCAACAGGGATTTCTGTGTTTCCCGGAGCTGGAAGACTTTTGCGAGATAAGAAAAATCAATCTGCGGTTACGTTCTTATACACTGGCCCAGAAGGCGGAAATATTGTACCGGCATCTGGATGAGTCCTGGTTAGAGTACCGTTATGTAAAGGCAGTTTTTAATGCGCGGGAAAATATTCTGCACAGTGGAGCGTACAGTCCCCGGTCGGTAGCATATTATCTGGAACATGTCCTGCCGGGCGATGGTGAGGGCTCCGAAGAATATGCAGAAGCGTTGGCGGCGTATGTAAAATCACCGAAGGAATATTATGATAAAGTATTCAGCCAGCTTTCGTATGGGGCAAAAATAATTTGTATGCTGCTGGCAGTATCAGAAGAGGAAATCCGGGTTCATCACGAATTGAGACAGGGATTTATGGGAGTGGCAGATGCCTGCGGCGGAAAAGCAGAAAAGGAACAGTTTGATAATTATCTTCGGGAACTGGAAGGTGTCTTTACAACCATACAGGAATCTATGTTTGAAGAAACAGTAATTGTTTTGGATTTTCTGAATTACTCCATACGCGATTTTATGATTGAGTATTTAAGCCAGCATATAGAGGCTTATGAAATGATACTTGCAGAGAAATGCAATTGCTTTAATCAGCTTTTCTATCTTGCAACTGAGATGAAGGTTTCAGATACATGCCTGGCATATCTGATAGACAGAATGATGAATGAACGGAGAAAATTAAAATATTCATATGTGTATTCTATGGATGTGGATCCGTATTATTCAGTAGATGCCGCTTCGGATAGTTATGACAGCCATAAGGTGTGGCAGTTTATAATGGTCTCATAAATTAAGACACTTTTTCGGACAGATTTTAATGAATCTGATATACTAAAATCAGTATGAAAGA
>NZ_WKZK01000065.1:0-30496 GCF_009680135.1 Eubacterium sp. BIOML-A2 | reverse complement strand
AGGTGCTGGGGCTGTATATGCCGTTGCGAAATGCTGGAATGCGCTTAGTGATTCTTGAACAGCCGATGCCGGATAGGCGGGGAAAAACTTGATCACCAAATCAAGTTTTTGCTGAACCCAGCGCGGGAAATCATCAGATTTCCCGTGATGTGTTCAGCGTACCCGCCTATCCGGCATCGGCTGTTCTAGAATCACTTAGCAGCATGGGTGCATATTGCAACGGCATATACAGCCCCAGCACCTCCCCGGCCTCCCTGTCATAAAGCGTCCCCATCCGTCGACAAGTCTAAAGCTTGCCGACTAAATCCCGATTTAAATGTAGGGTACAGCGCGAAAAGTAACTGATTTTCCATTTTCTCATTTACAATCTGCCTGCAAGCCTTTATAATTAGGACGAGTTTTTATATAATAGCATGTAAATGAATGGAGGAAAATATTTTGTTTAATAAATATCTATATGTCTTCTTAATCTCAATGGTACCGCTCATCGAACTGCGCGGGGCTATTCCTTATTCCCAGCTGTTCGGGCTTCCCCTGCTGCCGTCCTATATCATTGCGGTTATCGGCAATATGCTTCCGGTCCCTATTATTTTCCTGTTTGCAAGAAAAGTTCTGGAATGGGGATCTGATAAGCCAGTGATCGGAAAGTTTTTTTCTTTCTGCCTTGAAAAAGGTCACAAGGGTGGTCAGAAGCTGAAAGAAAAGGCTGGAAAAGGACTGCCTATTGCCCTTCTCCTATTTGTTGGGATTCCACTCCCCGGCACCGGAGCCTGGACGGGAACACTCGCAGCAAGCTTACTGGATATGGATTTCAAATCAAGCGTAATCGCGGTGATGCTGGGAGTGCTTTTGGCCGGAATTATAATGGGGGCGGCAAGCGCTGGACTATTTGGGGCCATTGGGGCACTGTTTGGGTAAAGTAACGAAAGTAATAAACTTGTAGGTGAAGGGAGCTATGTCGAACCAGATATAAATCTCCATAAAAACCTCACAGTCATTTCCAAGAAACGTTTTCGCGTTTTGAGATGACCGTGAGGTTTTTTTAGTGCTTACACATGGCTCTTTATAAAACTTTCTATACATTGCCTCTATATTTTATAAACGGGAAGAACGTAAATAGAATTCTTTGAACAGTGCCAGATAGTCCGCAAGGTTTTCTATTTTAGGGTCATGATATTCAAATGTTGTTCCGTTGCATTTCTCATATTTTATGCAGCCTATTTCATAGTCTTTCCGAAATTTGCAGTTATCGCCTTTGCAATGTTTACATGTTCCGTAATCACCTGTAAACGCCATCTGTATATGCTCAGGGGCTGCGCTTATATATGCAGCATGTTTTGTGACATCATTTAAAAACAATCTAAGTACAATGGAGTCTTCTTTGATGTAAATACGAGCCACGACATTTTTGGATTTTACTCCTGCTTTTCTAAAAATAAGCATATATTTTCCCCAACAGTAACCGCTGCCAATCTCACCTCCATAGGTATATCCCATCTTTTCGAGCTCTTTCGTGAATTCTATGATAAATATTTTATCCCGCTCCTGAATGAAATTAAACTGTTTTTCTGATATGTGCTTTTCAATCATGCTGTTTATCCTCCGAATTGTCTTCTATTCTTCTTATCCTAATGGTTTCAGTATAAACTGCAGCATAGTGTCATAGTCAAGTGGAAAATACATTATTTTAAATAAAGAACAAAGTGGGCAAGTCCGCCTCAACTCCCCCCTCACTCATGAGGGGCTTGCACACTTTGCCGCCTTGCGGCTATATACTTATCGCGGCGTGTGCATCCTCCCGGAGGTTTTTTATGATATAGGAAATTCCAGAGGAATTTCCTATATCATAAAAAAATAACAGTATAGATACAATTATCAATGTATCCACACTGCCACTCATTCTAAAACTTTTGGAACAGGGGATGAGAGAATCGAACTCCCACCAAAGGTTTTGGAGACCCCTATCATACCATTTGACCAATCCCCTTTATAATACGACATCTTTCTCAGTCACTAGATCATTATACCCAGCCCACCCCTATTTGTCAAGAAAAATCTCCATATTTTCCCCATATTTTTCAGCTAATTTTATCAAAGGACATGATATTAGATTTCGGAAAACATCTTCTGTGCCAGATATGGCAATAGATGTTTTCGCCGACAGGCTAATTGAAATTCATCCTCCACCTAAAGAGGAAGGGGAACTCTTGCCTATAACATGTTAAAACGCTTTATTCTCCGGCTCCCACCGGCATGCATACTCCCAGTTCAGTTCCTCCGGCGGATTCATAATCTGCCTATATGCCTCAAACATCATCTCACATAATATCTGCGGCGGCACACATCCGCAGAAACCGCCAAAGGCAGGAATCACTATACTTTCGATCTGATTGTCAAGCGCTGTCATTAGACATGTTCTCATACACTGGTACACCACCATAGAATCCTTAATAGCAGAAGGTATTCTCATAGTCGGCGTGTGGATCAGCTTTATGCCTCTTACTCCTGTATCAATGATGAAGCTGGTACCCACAGGCTGTTCCCCCCGATAATGCTCCAGGATATGCCTCTGCACTTTCTCCTGAAGTTCCCACCCAAACCATTCAGAGATTGCCAGATCGTATCCCCCATCCATAAGACCGTAGGAATTAGCCGGAGAAACAACACATTCTACGGGCGTTGTCTCCATAAAATGCCTAAAATCATCACATACTACAGTTACCTCTCCCTCCTCCCGGAAATACAGCTTCCAGATGGAGACTAAAGTCTGATTTCTGTCCAACAGGTAAATTTTCATCTTCCGCCCCATCTGAGCCATATAAACTCCCGGCCTCATACATTCGTTCCTCTGTTAATATCCTTCAAAATTTGGTCGATGCACCTCTGTTCATACTCCCGGTCTTCCAAAATGTGCCAGGACAAGACCAGCGCCCCAAACTCCGAGGAATAAACGAGCCCATCTTTTTTGATAAAACAGACGAAATCCCCGGAAACCGAGCATTCATTCTCTTTTTTTGGCCTCGTGCAGATATGATAATCGTCTAATGGCAGCCTGTCCGGAGCTGTTGGCTCATTGTCAAAATCATAGAACTTATTCTCAAAAATATTATCCTTCTTCAGGGCTTCGAATAACTCGCTTGGGGAGATTATATAAATATGCTTATACTCCTCATATTTACCTCTGAGTTCCCCGACGCATTCGTCATTCCATTTTCCAGAAAAAATATAAATATACTCATATGAATTTTCCTGAATATAATAATCTATTTCAATGTCATGCTGATTCTTTACCTGACATGTTATTGGCTTTCTGCCATTAGCAACAAACCGGAATTCAAAATTCTGCTGACTCACCTTGCAGGATGAAGGCAATAGCTTGTACCCCTCTGAACCATGCTTATTACTTATATATAATGCCACAAGATCCTCGAGTTCCATGTAATTTAAGCTTCTGACAAAGTTATTGACGCCGATTTTCAGCCTGGGAATCTCAAATCTCCTGTTTTCGTCCGCCTCAAAATTTTCATACATCGAAATGACCAAGAGCCTCTGGCGGTATGGTGCGATTCTTTGAATAGTAGAGTGAAGCCTCTGAGAGAATCTGCCTGCGATCTCAGAAGGAAGTTCACCGTCATTCGCAAACTCGATCCACTTATCAACCGTTCCGCCCCATGAGAAACGTCCATAGACCGGATCATTTTCTTTATAAATATACATTGCCCCTTCAGATGAAACTCTGCCCACATAATAATGACTATTCTTAAGGCGCGTGATAACATAGTCTCCCTTTCTAATTGCCTTGTATCCATTAACAGCATCTTCTGACACTGACCCTCCCTGCTTTTTGTACTTTTCAATATAGATGGCTGCATTTTCGTCGGAAATCGGTGTGCCATATTCAAAACAAGGCATATCCCAGCCCATACCGAAGATTTTCGCCTCAATACATGTTTGCTGAAGCGTGCTCACCAACTCATAGTTCGCTCTGTCGTCGGTAGCAAATGGCATGAGATAGACCATCCAACAATTTACATCTGCAATATTCAAAAAGGGGATTTTATTCATTATTTGTTTTCTCCATTTTACTTTTGTATTTTTCACACATTACTTTTAACGCCTTCGTAAATTACATTTTTATACTCAGCGGTTTATTAAGTCTGAACAGTCACATTTTCATAATTACATGGCGTCGCCACACAAATTTATAAAGATTTTATTTCTAAAACACCTATTGGCTTATTGTTGACTTTAAGTTGTATAATTAACTTGTAACCATTATAGTTGGTGAAAACATCCTGGAGGATGCCGTGTTTCCGTGTAGATTCCCGCTATAATTTTTCCCTGGTTACTTTTATTTTGTTGCTGAAAAAAATAACACTGTACCTGTTGTGTACGATTCTATGTCAGTAAATCCAGCCGATTCAAAAAATAATCGAAGTTCCTTTTGGCTATATACCCTCACATCGCCTGTTCTGGAAAATGGAAATACTACCGTGTTAGCAATCCAACGCACCACCGGAGAAAAAAATGGTTCAGCAATCATGACTTTCCCGTTCTTCTTCAATACCCGCATACATTCATTGGCAAAGGTCTGGGGTGTTTCAAAGTGATGGAATGCACAAGACACCGTTATGACATCCATACTCTCATTTTCAAAGCTGAGAGGTGCACAGGAACCTGCCGCAAATGTACAGGCCGGGTATCTTCCTCTGGCAGAGGCAATCATATTTTCAGAAATATCTACACCAAAAGCATTGACTCCCGCCTTTTTAGAAAGTTCTCCAAGCAGACGCCCATTCCCGCAGGCAACGTCCAAAATATTGTCTCCCTCCTTGAGCACAGCTTTTTTAATTATCTCTTCTTTATGGGGGCTTGTGTATCTGCCCTCTGGAGCAGAATCATATTTCCACGCCATCTTATTATATACTTTTTGAGACTGTTCCGTCTTTTTCCCCACATCTATTCCTCCGAATTTCTATTTTCTGGTGAGTCTGGTTTTGTACAAACACGATTACTTCCTTCTTGGCCCTGTACAGCGTCTGGTCTGATGCGATGATAAAATATGAGAGTTCATCACCAGCCCGTGAGAAGAACGCTCTCTTTTACGGTATAATATCCCCATCAGAACAAGCTCTACTTCTCCTGACTCCATCGCTTCGAAGCATTGCAGCGCATCCATGCGAGATAGCAGTGCATAGCTGTCTACGGAGTATGGTTCATCCGGCCACAGATAATACCCGCTTCTATCTTTTGACTTGAGCAGATTGGTTATGATTGCCGTATCTCAGTTCTCTAGTTTTTAAAAATCGAGTTCCAGGGTTCGTCTGTCCCGGTTGTAATTTCAAATGATTAGCCGGTCAGGTTCTGCACTCTGCGCAGGATTTCATGAGCAATGCCCTGCCATTGGCTCTTTTGTTTATTGTAGAAGCTGATGGGATATTTGTCAAATCATCCCGCCACATGAATTGAGATCGAGTCAGAGGCGGACTCATAGATAAATCCGTCAATCGAACTGTCCTTCTGCCGCCTGTTTATAATCCGGTACAAAAACGGCTTCAAACAGTACCGTTATCCAGAGAAGTAGTCAGTTCGTCCTATTCCAGAGTTCTGGGCGTAATCTTCAAGCCAAATAAGTCACTCAAACGTTTACATACGAGTCGGTCATAGCCTCCAATCTCTCCCTCCGTTGTTATAAAAGCTTCCTCCGAATAAATCCTTCCGTAAACCAGACCATCCGGGTACTGCTGCTTTAATGATATACCTATACTATGTCGATATTATACCTCTACAAGTAAAAAAAGGCGAAGGCCGTGAAAGACTTGTATAGCTTTCATTGCCCTCGCAAAAATGCTCTGTTTAATAGTCTGAATTATTATTTATAAAACAACCCTGCCCTCTCCTTCTGCCTGGAAGGCGGCCTCCCTTTCTACTCCAACACCTCTCTGGAGATCATCGCCTTATCCATTGCCGTCATATCTGCCTCCGGGATCTCATAGATATCCCCTTCTGTCTTATTGACATGCACCGTAATCTTCTGAACCTCACCATACTGAATTCCTGCATCCACAGCTCTTTTCAGTATGTCGTAGTAAAGTTCATAAACACTGTTCTGCATATCCTGGTCGGAAGGCATTTCCTTCCCGTTCATTACTTCGTTTGCGACTTTTGTTGCGTAGTCCTTGGCCTGTTTCTGAAACTCGTCATATGTATCATCAAAAAGTGTAACCGGCTCGATTGACACGACAACAGTAAAGTTTCCTTCTTTATCTTCAACGGCTTCCCCTACTGTATACTTTACATTCTTTGTCAGGTTTTCAAACAGTGCCCTGAACTTTTCTTCCAGCTCATCCGGAAAGTCCAGAGATTCAAAACCTTCCATAGTGATATCCATCCGCTTTTCGAAAATCTTTTCAGCCGCCTCTTTAGACGATCCCGTTAATTCCATATACTTGTCCGTCTCGTTCTTATATGAGACATCCAATAGGGCCTGCGTATAACCGGCTGCGTCAAACTTTTTCCCGCAGCCTCCCAACAGTAGCAGTGTCATTGCCGTCAGCAAAATAGCTGATATTTTTCTTTTTTTACTCATAAAATTTCCTCCTCATGAATGCTTGTCAGGTATTATAGCATGGCCTGTCCGGCAAAAAAAGTAAAATATTGGCGGCATTTCCAATAAATTTATTTACTGCTATTGTGCAGTCATCCGCAGGAGAAATCCTTCGATAAACTTTTTCGAGCTGATTCTTCCCGGCTCCACAGACTGATCTTTTAGATTTCTCATTTTGATCCGAACCTGCCCAAAGTCAAACAGTAAATTGGCATAATCTGCAAATATGGGATCATAGTAGTCCTCCGCCCCCATCTGCGCAATATTATCCAGAGCCTTCTGCATAATTCTTCGGATCCTCTGCTCAAGCGCCTTTTTATTCAACTGGAGCTGTTCCTCCCCGTACATCTCTCCTGCAACTTTTTCATATACTTCTTTTATCTGATAACTCTTTTCCTTTTTCTGAAACTCCATCACAGTGAACACAATCGTTTTCAGCTCATCAATTCCCTTCATTCCCCAGATCCCGATATCAGTGCATATTTTTTGGAACCGGTCACCAAGCATGCCCTTGCTGACGGGCGGCGCCTCCTGAATCCCCATGAGCGCCCCCTGTATAGTCTCCATAGATTTTTGCAGGCTTACCAGCTTCGCAACATTAGAAATCACACTGATAACTTCTATGGCATTCAGCGGCTTGCTGATATAAAACATAATCCCTCTCTCATATGCCTTTTCCATCATGGCTTCATCGTCCACCTGGGAAATCATGATAACCTTTCCCGTAAATCCCCCCTGCAAAAGCTCTTCAAGTACATGAATGCCGTCTTTTCCAGGCAGAAGCAGATCCAGAAGCACAATATCCGGCTATTTGCCACATGGCAGAGACCGATTCCCGTGGACATCGCCCCAGTCTCTTTATCGTATTTCGTAGAAAATCCGGCTCCCCAGATGTACTGCTGCGTGTCCTCGTCCATTCCGCATCCGTCATCGGTAACAGAAAGAAGCAACGTCTCGTCCTCTGTTTGGGCAGACAGGCTGATCTGTCCCGATACAGCCTCTCAGCAAGCACGCCGTCCCCGACATCACAAGGGACAGCGGAAACACCGGAAGTTCCGGCAATATCCCATATAATACCGTTCTTAGACGATTATTTTTAAAGACTTCTCCGAATTTTCCCATTTTCTTTCCCTGCGCTGCTTTTCAGCCTGCATTTGCTCCATATGTTATTCCCGCCTACCTCTCAGTATAAAATTTGAAAATCCCCTTAGCAAGCGGGAATCAGACCGTCATTGTGCATTATTTTAAAAAGCTATCCCCGCGTGTCCCGCGGTTTGTTTTTATTCGCTTTGTGCATTACGCACATAAAATTTTCATTCCCTCTCTGCGTATATTTATGGCAGCATTTACATCACGGTCCATTCTGTTTCCACATTCACAGATATAGACTCTGTCTGACAAGCTTCTTAGCTTATGCTGGAAATCCTTTCTCTGATTCCGGATCTTCTCATGCACTTTTCCAACTTTCCGCTTTTGTTTCCCATAGTTCCTGCTTCCTTTTTGGCAATGGGAAAGTCAATCCCCACTACCTTTTCCAAATGCCCCTGTTGCTCCACTACTTGGTTTTCATACTGAAACAGCAGGCTTGCATAATAGCTGCCGGATGCTTCACAGCTTACGGTAACTGATTTCAGAATATAGCCATCTGGAATGTCCCTATGTATCCGGATACGGATGGGTGTGAGTTTGGGAAGTTTCAAGTGTCTCCCGGATAATTTAATGTTCCCATTTACCACATTTGTTGTATAAGCCTTTGTCCCCCGATGCTTGGATTTGAACTTCGGGAACCCACTTTCTTTTCTTCGGAAGAAATTCTTATATGCTCTTTCCAAATGTAACTGTGTATTAGCAAGTGCCAGTGCATCCACTTCCTTCAAGAATGGAAACTGCCTCTTATAGGATGCGGGTGTATTATGGAGCATGGCTTTCTGCTCTTCGTAATAGGCAATCTTGTCTGCAAGCATATGATCATAGACAAAGCGGCATCATCCGATGGTTTTAGCAATCATTGTTCTCTGTTCTTCATTTGGATAAATGCGAAACTTGTATGCAGCGTTCACTCTTCTCACCCTGACTTTCAATATACAACGAACATCACATGGATATGATCTATGTCATGGTTCCATTCTTCCAATGTAATCATTGACCGCGGCTAGTATTTTTCTGGAATCCGAACACTGGCTGCACTATGAAACTTATATTTTTCTACCATATGCTTCCTCATACAAACCAAGTTGTAACGGTAACAATCCGCGATGCTATCTGCAAAGGAACTCGCATTCCCTTTACTTAACTGCTGAAACGCTGTAATGACTTGCTTATTGAGACGTGAAAGCGTATGTCTCTTGGACGGATAATATGCAAAATGATGTCCCCATTCAAGAAGATGATTGGTTTCAGATAATATAACGTATAAAGGTTTTAAAGTGGTGTGTTTCATTATTGCTTCTAAAATAACTGCTAAATAAATAGAATTTGAGGAACTAAATCTGTCTGCTAACTCATCCAGTTCTGCTCTGGTAAACTGCGGAGCCGCAGCTAAAGCAGCCGGTCGTATAATTATTACCATTAACTGCAGGGCATGAAGGTAACGTAATGCCTTTTCTACATATCCGGAATTAAGAGCCAGCTGATAAAGCTTCGTGTCATCCGGTTCTATAACCATAGTGCCTTTCCCATTTAATGTTTTTACAAAACCTCTTTGCTCGAGTTCTGACAGTGCCTTTCTGACTGTCGATAAAGAGACACTGTACTGGCTGGCCAGCTGTTTTTCATATGGAAGATACATTCCAACAGAATATTCTCCAAGGCCAATTTTTCGATTCAACTCATCAACAATTTTTGAGTAATAATAATCCTGACCACGCATGGGATTCCACGAAAACGGCATACCCGTTTGTGGAGGACATTTCGGCGTCGTGTCCGACAAGTAATTTAGTGTACTCTCAATGTAATCCGTTAGCATTTGGTACATATTTGATAACTGGTTGTACTTTGTGAGTGGATCATCGCCTTTTAATACATCTATTATCACACTGGTTACAGATACAGACCCCTGTGGAAAGTGCTTTGAAAAATAGGGACAATCTTCTGTAAAAAATGTAAGCTTATTGTAAAGGCCAAATGTGGAATAGAGTTCGCTGAATAAAGGATTGCCGCCTATTCTTAGTATATCATATCCCAATTTAGATGGAGGGCGCCATCCACCAGCAGAACTTCCCAAACGCAATACTCTTATAGCCTGTTTATAGTGAGGCATTATCTCTACATCGCACCCCTGCAAAGCAAAAACCAGCAGTGAAGGCAGTATGAGAGAAAAAGTCTGATACACCTGTAAAATACTTTCCTTATGTCTTAAAATTTCGAAAACCGTATTTGACTGATTAGGAGTATCTTTTTTTGAAACAACGATTGGTGCAAGACGAGGCTGAATTTCTACCAGCCCTTCCTCCCGCAATGCGTCAAAGACACGGTTAATAGTATATCTGCTTACATGAAACTGGTCGCAAAACATCCTTGAAGACGGTAAGGCACTTCCATGAAGTATCTGGCCCTCCAAAATACACTGCTTAATTTCGTTATATACAAATGTAAATTTTGTTTCTTGTGGTTTCATAATTTGTCTCCTGTCTGTCTGAATTATATCATGAAGAACCGTTCTTGTCAGTATCAAATCGCCCCAACCTATATGTACACCTTACCAATATGGGTGTTGCCAGTATGCAAGCTAACATTTATAATAAAACCGTAAAATTATGAGAAAAGAGTTTCGGTATCATGGAAAAACAAAAAATTTTAATCGTAGACGATTCAGAAATGAATCGCGCTCTTTTGGCAGATATCCTCGAAGAACAATATGATGTGGTGGAGGCTTGTAATGGTGTAGAAGCAATTTCGCTCCTTTCAAGTCAAAAAGCAGATTTCTCACTTCTTCTTCTGGACATAATGATGCCTGAAATGGATGGATTTGAAGTATTGACCCATATAAACAAATATCACTGGAATGATACTTTCGCAGTTATTATGATTTCTGCTGATGACTCCCCCGCGAATATAAAACGGGCTTATGACTTGGGGGCTTTTGACTATATCAGCCGTCCTTTTGATTCGACCATTATCCAGCGCCGTATTTCTAATACGATGTTTTTATATGCACGGCAGCATCGTCTTGAGAAAATTATCGCAGAACAATTTCACGAGCAGGAAAAAAATAATAAGCTGATGATTTCAATCCTGTCTCATATTGTAGAATTCCGTAATGGGGAGAGCGGCTTACATATACTGCATGTTAACACTATTACAAAATATTTGCTAAAGCAGCTGGTTCAGCGTACGGATCAGTATCCTTTGTCCAAAGCTGATATTTCTTTAATCAGTACCGCTTCCGCGCTGCATGATATTGGGAAAATCTCAATTTCAGATGAAATATTGAACAAACCCGGACGCCTTACGGAGGAGGAGTTTGACGTGATAAAAACTCACTCGATGGTCGGCGCCAATATGCTATTAGACCTGCCCATTGAGCAGCAGGAAGCTCCGCTTGTCAAAGTAGCTTCTGAGATTTGTCGATGGCACCACGAAAGGTACGATGGAAAGGGATATCCTGATGGATTAGTGGGAGAAAAAATTCCTATAGCTGCCCAGGTAGTTGCGCTGGCCGATGTATACGATGCCCTGACCAGTAAGCGATGCTATAAGAAAGCTTATTTACATGAAGAAGCTTTGAAAATGATTTTAGAAGGACAATGTGGTGCCTTTAATCCTACACTTTTATTATGCCTTCAAGAAATCGCGGATACACTTGAAAGTGAGCTTTTGGATACCTCACCTGAACAAGAGACTAAAAATAGTCAGAATATAAGAAGTAAAATAGACTACGATAGGTTGTTTTCATATGAAAAATACACCTTCCTGTCGAGCAAACAGCGGCACCTGCAATTATTATATATTGATTCGTTAACCACGGTCTATAACCGACGTTATTATGACGAGCATTTTAAAGGCGCAAATGATATTCAAGCGATGGTCGTAATTGATGTAGATAATTTTAAGCAGATCAATGATAATTATGGCCACGATGTAGGCGATACCGTGTTGCAAAACATTGCACAAACCGTTTTATCCTGTGTACGAAAAACTGATGCCGTGATCCGTTACGGCGGCGATGAATTTGTAATTATATTTTACAGTATACCTGCAGATATATTTGGAAAAAAACTGGAAAGGATCAGGCACTCTGTTGATCGTCTGATAATTGATGATCATCCCGAACTACATATGTCTGTTAGTATAGGTGGAGCATATGGAACTGGAACTGCAAAAAAACTTTTCAAAGCTGCAGACATTATGATGTATCAGTCAAAAAACACAAAAAACCAAGTGACTATATGCACTCTGGACTAGAAAGAGGACAACATCTAAAAAGGAGGAATAACATCAATGAGAAACAATCAAAAGAAGAATCCTACAACACACTTTCTTATATGCAGTTTTATTGGACTTTTGATCTTTAGTATTATTATTTTCAGTCTGCTCGGAATTTATATGAGTCGAAAGAGTAAACAGGCAGTTTACGATATTGGTAAAATTTATATGTCCGGAATGAATGAACAAATGTCCAGGCACTTTGAAACTGTCATTAAACTGCGTTTTGATCAGGTCAGCGGCATTGTTTCCGTTGTCTCAACAGATAAAAACAGTCAAGATGAGCTATATAGGGAGCTTATTTACAGAGCACAGGTCAGGGGTTTTGACTATCTAGCACTTTGTTCTGCCGATGGGGATTTTCAGACACTCTATGGACAATCCATTCAGCCGCTTAACCCGGAACCTTTTGTAGAAGCATTATTACAAGGGGAACAAAGAGTTGCTGTAGGCGTTGATTCTGCTGGAAATGAAGTGGTATTGTTTGGAGTTGATGCTGCTTATCCTATGTACAATGGTGATAGGTGCACCGGACTCATTGCAGCCGTTCCGCTGGATTATATCACCGGTTTCCTTTCCTTAGAGGATGAAGAGCAGCTGATGTATTATCATATTATCAGGCCAGACGGTAGTTTTGTGATACAAAACCCTAACACTGAGTTGTCGCATTTCTTTGAACAACTGCAGAAGCAGCTTAAATCCCCGGCAAATGAATCATCTGTAGAAAATTCTATTGAGAAATTTAGCGCTGCATTAAAAAATCATGAAGAATATGCTACAACATTTGAAGTAAATGGTGAAGAACGGCAAATTTATGGTATATCATTGCCCTATTCTGAATGGTATTTAGTATCGGTAATGCCTTATAGTATATTGGATGATGCCATAAACAATCTGAGCAGCCAGCGTATGTTCATGACATTATTGTCCTGTGCTTCTGTTTTAATCATTCTGACATTGATTTTTCTCCGGTATTTCTCCATAACCCGTTCTCAGCTGCATGAATTGGAGAAGGCCCGGCAGGCGGCTCTTGAAGCGAACAAAGCCAAAAGTGAATTTTTAGCAAATATGAGCCATGATATCCGTACCCCTATGAATGCAATCGTAGGAATGACCGCGATTGCAACCGCCCACATAGATGACCGGAAGCAGGTGCAGAACTGCCTTAGAAAAATCACATTGTCGAGTAAACATCTATTGGGGCTGATTAATGATGTTTTGGATATGTCTAAAATTGAAAGCGGTAAGTTAACTTTAACAACAGAGCAAATTTCATTAAAGGAAGTTGTTGAAGGCATTGTTAACATTATGCAGCCACAGATTAAGACAAAAAAGCAAAATTTTGACATACACGTAGAAAATATCTTAACAGAAAATGTGTGGTGCGATAGCGTACGCTTGAATCAGGTTTTGCTGAATCTTTTATCGAATGCAACTAAGTATACACCAGAGGGCGGTTCGATACTTTTATCGCTTTCTGAGGAAAAATCTCCGAAAGGAGAAAACTATGTCCGAATTCATATCAAGGTCAAGGATAATGGAATTGGTATGACGCCAGATTTTTTGAAGAGGATATATGAATCCTATAGCCGGGCGGATGGAGCCAGAATACATAAAACTGAGGGCGCCGGTTTGGGAATGGCGATTACAAAGTACATTGTGGACGCAATGGATGGAACCATTGATATACAAAGCGAGCCTGATAAAGGGACAGAATTTCTTCTCATGTTTGATTTTGAAAAAGCGGCTGCAATGGAAATGGATATGGTTCTTCCCCCTTGGAAAATGCTGGTGGTTGATGATGACGAATTATTATGTAAGACAGCCATAGACGCTCTAAAATCCATCGGGATTAAAGCTGAATGGACATTAAGCGGTGAAAAGGCCATAGAATTAGTAAACCAACACCACAATAAGAAAGAGGATTATCAAATTATACTATTAGATTGGAAACTGCCTGGCATGAATGGAATTCAGGCTGCAAAAGAAATCCGGCGCAATCTGGGAGATGAAGTGCCGATTCTGCTGATTTCTGCATACGACTGGAGTGAATTTGAAGCCGAGGCCCGTGAAGCGGGTATCAGTGGCTTTATTGCCAAACCGCTTTTTAAATCTACGCTGTATCATTCTTTGCGTCAGTATATGGACGTTGAAACGGAACATGACCAGACAATAAGCCCCAATATGGATCTATCCGGACGCCGTATTCTGCTTGCCGAGGACAATGAGCTTAACTGGGAAGTTGCAAGTGAATTGTTGTCCGACTTGGGCGTGAAGCTGGATTGGGCAGAAGATGGACAAATATGCCTGGATAAGTTTCAAAAATCACCAGAAGGTTATTACGATTTTATTCTGATGGACATACGAATGCCGCATATGACAGGATATGAGGCAGCAAAAGCAATTCGGGGACTAAATCGCCCTGATGCCCTATCCGTTCCAATTATTGCCATGAGTGCAGATACTTTTTCAGACGACATACAGCATTGCCTGGAGTGCGGTATGAATGCCCATATAGCAAAGCCGATCGACATTGTAGAATTGACCCGCTTATTAAAAAGATATTACATATAAATCCAGCCCTAAAAAGCGCGTGTCCGGTCCGAAAGCGGCCTGGAGTCCTCCTAGCCGCCCACCACCACCGCCACGAATCCGCTTCCCCCTATTGACATACCACAGGCATACATCTGCCCGTCGGTCTGCTGTATATATGTGCAGTGATCCATATATTCCCGGGCTTGTTCCGCGCCATAGAGAGGGTATTCTTCATAGTCTCTGTAGGCCAGCCGGTCGATCCACACGGCTTTCACCCCGTCTCTTACTTTTTTAGGGTCTGCCAGTGTATCCGCCTCTGCTTCAGAACCGCCGCACTGCCCGTGCCGGTTATCCCCCCACATCCAAAGGGAATCATCTTCTCTTATGGCAGCCATAGCGTAACATCCGGCGGTGACATATCTGGCATGATCTGCTACCTGGACGGCCCCGTCCCATGATACCACCGGATTTCCTGCTGAGTCCAGGAGACTTCCCATACACCAGACCGTTCCATCATTTTTCAGGATGACAAGGCCGTATTCACTGCAGTCTGCAAACGCCACGTCTTCCATAATCAAAGCCGGCGTCAGGGACTGGCCGGTACCCGGCAGATTGCCTGCCCCCCATAGTTCGTCATTATTGTTCAGATAGACCATAAACTCACTTCCCTGAGCCACATGTTGCACGTCCGGCGCCAGTTCCGTTATTCGGTAGAATCCTTTGGCCGTTAGATCGGATTCCGTATTGCCAATCCCCAGCTCCCCATGCCTGTTGGCAGAGATTCCGAATAACGTTCCATTTTCTATAAAGAAACGGCTTTCCTGATTTACCGTATTATCAGAATAACATTCATCCAGTCTCAGTTCTCTGGATGACAAATGTAAGGAACTCTTGTCTGGTGCAGAGACAAAGACAGAATCCTTATTTTCCTGTGTTCCGTTCGTTGTTTCTGCGCTCTGCCCTTCCTCACCGCCGTTTCCTTCCACTTCCGTATCAGACTCCAGGGAGCTGCTGTCCGGATCCTGAATATACCCTTCATAGCTGTTCCTCTGATAGATACCGGATACCTTTCCGGCATCTATCATCCAGTCTCTGTAAACAAACATAAATACCCCCAAAACCAATAAAGCAAATGGAACTATCGCTGTTTTCAGGTCCTCTTTCCAGGCAGATGTTCCTTCTTTTACAATATATTGATACTTTCCCCGGCCATATTTTTTTAAGATATTCCGAACCGCGCTGATTTCCTCTGTAGTCATACTATCTTTCCAGAAATACACCCGGCCCACATAAAAGGAAGATTCTTCTTCTCTTATTTCTTTCACCGATTCATAAGTTTGACGGATTCTCTTATTCCCCTGCAGGAACTCTATACCGTTCTCATTGATTATAATATCGGTTTGGTCCACGCTCTTCTTTCCCCGCAGCTTTATACTCACCGTGATATAAGGAAATACTTTTACAAACAGCCTGAACAGTACAAGCGCCGCCACAACGATTCTGAGAAACACGTTATAATTATCCGGCAGAAAAACGCACATGCAGAACAGTGATGTGAGAAACGCGCCCAGTATATGCCTTCTCCACTCGCTGTAGCCGCGGCCTCTGTTATACTTTAGAGAAAGAAGCAGATCATTTTTCTTTCGTGCGCGTTTATTTCTATTGATGTCTCTTGTATGCAAAATCTTCAGTTCCACTTTTTCCCCGCCCTGCTTTTCTTCATATTCCCGAAAAATTCTGCAGTAATGCGCCATCTGATTCCTCACATACAAAATATCATCTCTGGAGAGATACCTTTTGTCCAGTCTCAGTTCCCTGTCAGGCCCGGTGATCTGAAACGCATCTGCATTTTCCTCCACGTCCGGAAGGTCATTATAATAGTAACACTCCTGTGCGCCTGAGAAGTACCGGATCAGAATATACTCTGTGTTAAATTGTCCTTTTAAACTTTTCTCTTCGAATTCCTTTATCCTGGCTTCTATACTGCTTTTCTGCAGACTGACGGATATCCTTACCACAGCAGTCAGCAGTACTTCTGATATGACAGCCAGCAGAAGAATATAGCGTATTTGAAAGTGCTCCTTTGGTATCAGCCAGGCAAACAGCAGAAAGTAAATCAATATGATCCCAAGGCTGGTAAGGGGACCTGCCCATATTCCTCTCTTTTGGTTTAATATTTCGTCCCTCTTCCTGAGATTCTGAGGCACAGTATCGTAGACAAACCATTCTTTTGTATACTCTTCTTTTATTTGCTCTGCTATCATGGGGTGTCCTCCTTTTCTCCCGGCACATAGTAACTATATTCTTTCTTTTCTCTTGTATCGATTTCTTTTTTCATAGCCGGAGGATCGAGTCCCACACTTCCGTCTGTGCCATAACTCACCTGAAATGCCAGGTATGCCCCTTCTCCTTTCATAATCCGATATGTAGTTTCCCCCTCGGTCTCAGATTTTTCTGCCGGATGGTTTGGATCTATATACATATCCCGTGAATTGATTTTCATGAGATAGTCAAATCTGTCGCCTGCCATCAGTTCCATATGCTCAATCTGTCTGCTTACATCGATTCCATTCACTGCCTGCCGTTTATCATTTTCCTCCATAGCGCATCTTGCAATCCAGAAAATATCTTCCGAATCAGTCACGACTTTGGCACTTCCATAAATATCTGCGTCATAATTTGTCAGTGCAGGATCCTCTTTTAAGATCGATTTCATCTCTTTTTGCAGATCTTTTCCCCTCTCTGTTTTGTCCATAGGCTCATATTCGGTGTCAAAGACTACCGGCGCCTGGGTTTGATAGAACTGCATGGGGGCCGATTTATCCATAGTCACTCTGCATAATGTGATGGTTCCTCCTTTTTCCAGAAAATTGTTTTTCCCTATTACACAGCCCTCATCCAGAACAAGTGTCCACTGTGGAAGCCCATTACGGCACAGGGCAACCGCCAGAGTTCCGAACTGTACACATTCATCGAATGTGTAGGTCTCTTCAGTCTGTGAGGCAGCGCGTATCGTGATGCCGTCTATTCCTCTTTCGATCTCCCAGTCTGCCAGATTTTTACCGATTCCGGCCCATTTTCCGGTGATCACCGTGTACACATAATCCGAGGTAATCCCATTCCCTCTATCCCCGTAAGTCAGAACATACTGGTGCACGTTTCCATCGTCGGGAGAAGTGTAGGTTACCGCACAGACATCATCAGCCAGCCACTGCAGCTTCATCTCCCTGTCTGCGGTATAAGGAAACTGGTCAGATACTTTGGCAAAACAGAGCCTCTGATTCAGATAGGTTGTGACTCTGCCTGCTTCCTCTTCGTATTTCAGTACTGCCATGTGTTTCAGATCCGGTGATACGCTGATCACAGACGACTGCCCTCCTCCCGAATGGAACCCATACGCGAAATTCGTTAAAAAAAGGATGCCGCCTGCTGCCAGGCCGATATTCCTGATCCATTTCTTACGCACAAGCATGCCAAGACTGACAGTTGCCATCACGATAATAAACCCATTTACGATATAGAACAGAATATCTATTATGTACTCAAAATGCTGCGTTCTTCCTACGATAAGGTAGAACATCTGAAGAGCAAAAACGGCAAGGGCCAGGATGCCTGTAACTGCTCCCATGATCTGACGCCCTCTTTTCATTTTTGGAACCGGCGGCAGCAGCACCTGCCCGGTCTCTCTTTCCCCTCTCAGCAGTTCGTCTACACTGACCTCCAGCGCGTCAGCCAGCGTTTCCAGTACACTGACATCCGGCATTCCTCCGCCTGTTTCCCATTTGGATACAGCCTTATTCGTCACCCCCAGCCGCTCAGCCAGTTCTTTTTGTGTCAGTCCGATCTCTTTTCTTCTTCTGGCAATCAATTGTCCCGTCTTATTTTCCATCTCGTGCCTCCCAACCTAGTACAGTAGTGCACTAATAATTCAGCAATAAGCACCTGCTCTCTACGCCATAGCTGCACCTGCTTTCGCTAGACGTAGGAACCACTACGCCGTCGCGAAAGCAGGCACACCTCTGACGCAGATATCAGGCACATATTACTGAAAGATTCATGCACTTCTGTACTAGCCTATTGTTTTCTTAATCATAATCATACCAGAAACCCCAGAATTTACAATACACGGGCAGTTCTACCCGGTCTACGGTGGGTAGAACTGCAAAATACTGTTGACAAACTGCATGTATGGGCATAAAATGATAGCAAGCACTTGCATGGAGGAAAGAAAATTGGATGAAACCAGGCAGAAAATAATTGATGCAACCATGTCCCTGATCCGCGATAAAGGATATGTTGCAACTACAACAAAGGATATCGCGCATATGGCCGGTGTGAATGAATGCACCTTATTCAGGAAGTTTAAAAGTAAAAAAGACATTGTCATGAGTGGGATAGAACAGGAAAAATGGCGGGCCAATGTTACCCCGGATATCTTTCAGAATGTGGTATGGGAACTGCAGCCCGACCTGGAAATGTTCATGAAGGCCTATATGGACAGAATCACCCCGGACTTTGTTAATCTGTCTATCGGACTGAGGGCGCCCCAGCTCTATGAAGAGACTGCCCCGATGATTCTGAAGATCCCTCAGGCCTTTGTATCGACTCTTGTCGATTATTTGAACAAGATGGAGGCATTAGGAAAGATACCGCATGCAGATTTTGAGGGCATGGCAATGACTGTTTTCTCCGCAACCTTTGGCTATACATTTTTAAAAGCCTCTTTTGATAATAAACTGACAGAGATAAGCCCGGAAACATTTGTAAAAAATAGCGTATCCGTATTTGTAAAAGGGCTTTCTTAAAACGGATCCGTGAAGAACTGACAGTGGTACTGTATCGGCAGTACCATTTTATATAAAAATCATGCAAGCAAGTACATGCATTTAAGGAGGTATAAACTTATGATAACAGGAGCCGGATTATTTGTAAAAGCGCTGAAAGCCGAACATGTGAGCACTGTATTTGCCTATCCCGGCGGGCAGGCGATTGATATGTTTGATGCCCTTTACGGGGAAGATACAATCGAACTAATTGTACCAAGACATGAGCAGGGGCTGATCCATGCCGCTGACGGATACGCCCGTTCCACAGGGAACGTGGGGGTCTGCCTCGTGACAAGCGGGCCGGGAGCAGCGAATCTGGTCACCGGAATCGCCACAGCCAATTATGACAGTGTACCGCTTGTCTGCTTCACCGGACAAGTGCCCCGCTGCCTTTTAGGGAAAGATGCTTTTCAGGAGGTTGACATTGTCAGCATGACTTCCAGCGTCTGCAAATATGCTGTAACAGTAAAAAAACGGGAAGATCTGGGAGCAGCCATCCAAAAAGCATTCCATATTGCCAGAACAGGTAAACCCGGAGTCGCTGTAGTGGATCTTCCAAAAGATATCCAGCGCGAATTAGGGGACAGCAGATACGATCAAGGCCATGCAGCCTGCAGCCTCCGGTCTGAATGTCCCATCTCTGAGGAGCTGGCAGATAAGGCCATGACGCTCTTATCCCGTGCCCAAAGGCCATTATTCCTGATCGGAGGCGGCGTTCATATCAGCCGGGCTGAAAAAGACATGCAGCATCTTGCCGAGATAACAGGCGTTCCAGCCGTCACCACGATTATGGGAAGAGGCTCAATTCCAACAACGCACGGGCTCTATGCCGGCAATCTCGGCATTCACGGCTCCTACGCCGCGAATATGGCTGTCAGCAGCTGTGATGTGCTCTTTTCGATCGGCACCCGCTTTAATGACCGCATCACGGGCAGGCCCGAAGAATTTGCGCCAAATGCCTCGATTATTCATGTGGATATCGATTCTTCGGTCATATCCAGAAATATCCCCGCGGATCTCCCAATCCTGGCTGATGCCGGTTCAGCAATCCGTGCATTTACCAGACGGGCTGTAAATCTGCCGCTTGAAAACTGGATCCGGCAGATCCGCACATGGCAGAAAGAGCACCCTCTTGTGATGAAGGGAAACGGTATCACACCCGCAAAAATTATCCGGACCATTAACAGTACCTTTCAAAAGTTGATTATAGCCACCGATGTAGGGCAGAATCAATTATGGGCTGCCCAGTATCTGGAGCTGAATGATAAAAAGAAGATGCTAACATCCGGGGGACTCGGCACAATGGGATATGGATTGCCAGCCGCGGTCGGTGCCAGGATCGGGAATCCAGACACCAGGGTCGTACTGATAACCGGAGACGGCGGCCTGCAGATGAACATTCAGGAAATGGCAACAGCCGTAGCTTATGAACTGCCGCTTATTATTTGTGTCTTGAATAACGGATATCTGGGCAATGTAAGACAATGGCAGGAAATGTTTTTTGGAAAAAGGTATTCCGGCACATGTATGCGTTATAGAAAAAGCTGTCCCTCTGCCTGCTCTGCCCCGTCTGAACACTGTCCCGTATATACTCCGGACTTTATAAAGCTGGCGGAAAGCTATGGAGCAAAAGGAATCCGCGTAACCCGTGAAGAAGAGATTCTTCCGGCGCTTACAGATGCCGGAAGGTCCACGGCTGCGCCTGTCCTCATCGAATTTATAATTGAAAGGGAAGAAAACGTTCTTCCAATTGTGCCTCCCGGAAATGCTTTGGATGATATGATAGTATATCCTGGATAAGCAGAGTCAGTCCCGCACGGCATCAGCGAGTTCATTATAAACAGTTATTGCATCCAGAATGTGATACTGCTCTGTCTCATGGGATCCCGGAGCATGTGCGGTGACCAGGATATACTCTTCTCCGTCTACCTCCGCCAGGCTTGCCAGACATAAACCAGCCTCATCCGTGTAACCGGTCTTGCCGCCCAGGATCTCGCCGTTTTTAAGACCGGTATTCCCGGCGTTTTCAAACAAAGTACTCCCTATGGTGAACCCTTCCGGATGCACATTCGTAGGCTGCACCGTATAACTTCTGGATGTAAATACTTCCCGAAACTCTGCATTTTTCAGTGCACTGTCAAGCAGGAGGGACAGATCCCGGACCGTTGTATAATGTTCTGCATCCTGAAGTCCGGTCGTATTGCTGAAATGTGTGTCATCCATCCCAAGTTCGGCCGCTTTTTGATTCATCAGGTCCACAAAGCCCTGCTCTGATCCCGAAACTGCCTCTGCCAGAGTCAGGCAGCACTCCGCCCCCGATGCAAGTATGACACCATATATATAGTCCCTGGCCTTCGCGGTTTCGCCTGGTTCAAAACCAGCCATTGATGCATCCATCTGATAAAGATACTGGTAAAAATCGTATGGGCTGGTCATTGTCTCATCGAGATCAGAAATATTTTCAATCGCCACTAATGCTGTCATAATCTTGGTCAGTGACGCTGGATAGATCCGGTCATCTGCACCCCTCTGGGCTATGGTTTCCCCGGACTTCAGTTCTGTCAATATTGCATTCGGGCTGTTCAGCTTGTCCATGCTGATGTTCTCTGAATGCAGCGTACTGTTATCTACGTGTATGCCCGGTTCCTGCCTTCTTATTATGGACAGCACCGCTGCAGCCGCTAATATCAGCAGTACCAGAAGAACCAGTAAAAACAGCATCCTCCTTAGATATTTCATACGTCTTCTTTTTTTTCGCTGATTCTTTGAGCTTAGCTGTATCTTATTTCTTTCAGTTTGATATCTTGAGTCTTTTTCGTATTGTTTTCTGTCCAATTAAAATCCCTGCCTTTCTAAGAAAATTATACAAAATCCCGATGTTAGATAATTTAACTTACTATTGATAATTTCCTAAGAAAAGTTAATATTCGTTTATTATAATATACTATTGCATTTCTTTAGCTAGTTAATCGTTTTCACAGGCAGGGGATACTTATAACAAAAGTGGTCAATTCCCCCTCGCTTTTTGCATGGATATCTCCTTCATGCAGAATGATAATTTCTCTGGCAATTGCAAGTCCAAGCCCTGCACCTCCTGTATTTCCGGAACGCGCCTCATCCGTCCGGTAGAATTTTTCAAAAATATATGGGAGCTTTTCTTTCGGTATGGTCTTCCCTTTGTTTTGTATAAAAATCTTCACATAGTCCCCTTCTGTCTCGGTCCGGATAACGATTGCGGTTCCCGGATAACTGTAAGACACGGCATTCTTCAGAACATTCTGAAACACTCTCGCCAGCTTTACGGCATCTCCATAGACCAGAATCTCCTGCCCAGTTTCAAGCTCGATCCGGTTGTCTCCCTGCTGAAGAATCGGGTAGAACTCATCGGCCAGCTGTACAAGCAGATAGGACAGATCCAGCGTCTCTTTTTCCAGCACAATCTGATTCAGGTTATACCTTGTAATATCAAAAAACTCCTGAATCAGCCCTTCCAGCTGCAGAGCTTTTTCAAAAACAATCCTGGTGTATTTTTCCCGCTGCGCCTGCGGCATATCTTTTGCCTCATCCAGCATGCTTAAATAGCCGATAACGGATGTCAGCGGCGTCTTGAGATCGTGGGCCAGATACGTGATCATATCATTTTTACGTTTTTCCTCCTCCTTAATCACACGGGTATTGCGCTCTATCCTCGTCTTAATCTGTGACATCTGAACCGCAAGCTGTGCATATTCGGGAGGAAACACCAGATCGGCCTCTACTTCATGCTCCATAAAGGAATGAATCATCTGACTGGATTTTACCACAGCCTGACCTGCCATTTTCCGGCCGTAAAAGGCAGAAATCCCCCGCACCAGAAACAGGCAGACCACCGCCGCAACGCAGACAGACGTCAGAATGAGCATCTTAAATTTAGGCCAGTTCACCTCAGTTATCAGCATATCCTGACCTGACAGATGATCCGTTCCCATCCGGGTCCACATATAATTATCCTGGAACCAGTTCACAAAGCTGCCATTCCAGATATAGTCCACAAAATAATAAATACCAAAACAGGCGGCCAGTACCAGAAGTAATAAAGCCGCCGTTTCGGCCAGTCTTTTCATATTCTTTTCTTTATCCTTCAATTTTATATCCGCACCCCCAGACGGTCTTAATATATCTTGGCTTTTCAAAAGAGTCCTTCATCTTCTCCCGCAGGTGCCGGATATGAACCGTAACCGTGTTATTATTCTTCACATAATACTCATCCGCCCATATCTGCCTGAAAAGACTCTCCGCGCTCACGACCTCCCCCTTTTTCTCACAGAGAATGCGCAGAATATCAAACTCCGTCGGCGTCAGCGGCAAAGGCTCCTCATTTAAGGTACATTTATGAGTCTTCACATTCAGCATAAGCCCCGATACCAGTATCACAGAATCATCCCGCTCAGCCCCCTGATTGTATCTTTTATAGCGCCTCAGCTGCGCCTTCACACGCGCCACCATCTCCAGAGGCAAAAAGGGCTTTGCAATATAGTCATCTGCCCCCAGCGTAAGTCCGGTAATCTTATCAATCTCATCCCCCTTCGCCGTCAGCATAATCACCGGAAAATGATACCGCTCCCTGATCTGCCTGCAAAGAGTAAAGCCGTCAATCTCCGGCATCATCACATCCATAACAGCCAGATCCGGCGGCTCCTTTACAATACACTCCCAGGCCTCCCTGGAATCATAATACTTATAAATGATAAAATCCTCATTCTGCAGATAGCACTCCACCAAATCCGCAATCTCCTTCTCATCATCTACTATTAAGATTTTCTCCCTCATACATATCCTCCTCCATCGCAAGCTAAGTAAATTATAAAATCTTCAAATAAATATTCTTTTATAAAATTCTTAGGAAAATATGAAGACGCAAGGGGGGACGCCTGAAGACGGCAAAGACGCAGGGGCGGCCCGGAAATGCCGTGGGTGGTTCAGAAGGCAGCCGCTTTGTGAAGAAACATTTAGGGCATTTCCGGGCCGCCCCTGCGTCTTTGCCGTCTTCAGGCTATGCGCTTCCACGCGGGAGGGGCCGGTGCAGTGGATCGGGTTTGATAGGACGGAGAGGAACAGGCGGGAGTAATGATGTTATGATAGTTTTTCTACTTTTCCATGATTCCTCCCTCACGATCTCCACCCATCTGCTTGCCTAACGTTTCCTCTTCCGGTATGCCAGCATTAATACGGCCAGTCCTGATATCAGGAAGGCGCCAAGAATTAATACAAACTGAGTATTATCCCCAGTCTTCGGTGTGCGTTTGTCTTTCTCAAATGTAACAGATATCTTATGATTATCCTGGATGTCTGTAAACGTATACCGGTTATTCTTCACGGTCACCTCTCTGCCGTCTACCAGAACCTTTGCCACACGGTAGCCCTTATATGGGGTAAATGTAAATTCGCAGTTCTTTCCCTGCTCCACATCCACTCTGCCATTCGGATCTATCTTACCATTTGCCCCGGCCTCCGCTGTAATGGTATATACGGTAACCTTTTTCTCAATTATATTAAAAGATGTGCTAACTGATTTTGTATATTCAGTTTCTTCCCAGCCATTACCGGTATACTCTTCCAGTTGAAATCCTGCCGTCAGTTCGTAACTTCCAAGCCTTGTGCATTTGAATTTAACCGTATATGGAGGATTCTCCCAGCTTTTTATTGCTCCGCCCCAGGTCCAAGTCTTTGGCACCCATCTGGTATCTCCCGCTGCAGGAGAAGTATTTTCCATACCAACACCGACTGCTGTAGCAGTCCAGACAGTTTCTGCCTCATAGGTACCGCCTTGTTCGATTCCGGTTATCTTTGCCCCATCAGAACTTATCGCGGTCCTATATTTTACCGTTTCACTGGGAAGGCTTTCCATGGCTTTATCAGGATCATATTTAGCACGTGTTACAAATTGATACTCCGTATCTGGCTCCAGCCCGTCAAATTCCGCATTTTCCTGCCAGCTGATTGTACCGTCTGCCATTCGCATACCATACTCCAGCTTATCAGCTGCCCTAAGCACAATAGAAGTATCGGAACGTTTCAAAATCTTTGGTGCCAAAGCCGCTGCTGCTGCGTTCTGTAATGTTGCCACACGGAGTATGTCACTATTCTCCCCCTGCATCTGTACCTTTTCATCTACATTGCAGCGCATAACAAATTGATATTCTGTACCCGGAGTCAGGTTGTCAAATACACCCATGGTATTCCATTCAACGTCTGTCCCGGTACCCAACATCCCGAATTCCATACTATCCGGGTCTTTCTCCTTATCCGGTACTTTTAACGATACGCTCGTATTCGTTCTGTCTGTCACTTCCGGAGCATATGCCGGTTTATCTGGCGCAGATTTCTTTGTCCTGACATCAGCTGGTATACTGCTGTCGCTTGCGGGGTAAGTTACATCTTCATATTTACCTGCTGCAATCCTGAGATAACACTTATAGGGGGTATCTGGCGTCAGCTTATCAAATTGGGGATCTGTCTGATAATCTGTTCCATTAATACTGAATTCATATTTATACTTAGGATCCGCATTCTTGGGGAGTTCCAATGTGATCTCTGTATCTTTTACTTCTTTAACGATTGGTGCCTCCGGAGCTGTAAGCGATGGCGCCGGAGCTTTTGCCTCGACTTTGCTCCGTTTTTCATTTACCGGCTTTTTAATAGCATCTGAAAAATTCTGACTGTTATTTGTTTCCTTTTTAGTATCATCAGGCACCTGCTTATTAGCCTCAGGAGTATCTTTTGTACCTTCCGATGTTATTTCTGTATCATTTGCCAAATTCTGTGGCTCATCCATCGGACTCTGCTTCTCTTCTCCCACCTCTGAATTCTGATTACTGTCCGTCAGTTTCTGCGTTTCATCTGGTTGAGCAGCCATATTTTCAGGTGGATCAGGCGGCTGGTTCTGGGGAGTATCCGTAACCACATTCCCAGCAATTACATTTGTTGCAGCCGTATTTTGATATAATATAACATCTTCTCCGGTATGCCGACATGCAAAACTGTATTGTGTTCCGGGCTGCAGCCCGGTAAACACAACCGTTCTGCTTGCCTTATCATACTGTCCCGCCTCCGCCCACTTCCATATCCTGGCATTGTTTTTCTCGGTCTCTATGGCATATTCATAGTCTTGTTCTGTTCGCAGCTTAATACGATCTGTTGTCTTTTCTATTACTTCTGGTTTCTGTACACCGGTATCCTGCGTCACATTTACAGTCTCTGCCGATACTGGAAATGCAGGAAGTATCCCTGCGGCGCCTATCAAAACAAAAGTTAACAGTAAAGCCAATCCTCTTTTACCCTTCCATTTCATAAAATCCACCTCCTTTTGAGATTGTGTTTGAATGCGAATAATGCCAGACAAAGGGACTCTTTATTATATTATATCAGAATTCTCCAATAAATAAATTAATATTTGCTTAAATTCTCCATAGGGGTCAGACCTCTTTGCGCTCCGTTATGTATTTGCTTGACAGTAGGTTGCAGACAGGTTAAGATAAGCATAAAAAATCTATGCTGCAGACAAGCTGCAGCATTTATATTTATTGAATAGATAACGAATCCGCATGCATTAACCGCCATTTTTTAGAGCTTATGCTGATTGGCTTATGAAAGGAGATCCCCCGCAAATGTACACATTTACCCAATTAGAAATTCATAATAACCGACATTTTTATCCTCTGTTCTGTGGATGTCAGGCCTGCAGTCCCTCCTACTCCTTTGGCCCTGCAATGAGGGAATATCATTTATTTCATTTCTGTCTGGAAGGAAAGGGGCAGTTTTTTGCGGGTAATGTCTGCCACCGTATCCAAAAAGGACAGGGGTTTCTTATCTGTCCCGGAGATCTGACCTTCTACCAGGCGGACGAAAAAGAGCCCTGGACTTATCTCTGGATTGCAGTAGAAGGAGACATGGTGAAACACCATCTCTCCCTCTGCGGCCTTTCGCCGGAAACCCCTGTCATCGCCTGTCCTTACGTCCAGGAGCTGCGTGATATCATCCTGGATATGTTGGAACATTATGACGCAGATTACAGTAACGAACTCTATAATCAGGGACTTCTATATCAATTTTTTTCTTATCTGGCTAAATCACCAGGCGTATATAAGCCAAGTGAGCAGCACACGGAAAGCCAGTACATTGCCAAAGCAATCGAATTTATTAAGGTGAATTATCAGTCTCCGATTACGGTACAGCAAATTGCAGACTATGTTTCATTAAACCGCTGCTACCTGTCCACCCTGTTTCAAAAAAATGTGCATTTCTCTCCGCAGCAGTTTTTGAAAAAATATAGGATTACCAAGGCTTCTGAACTACTTGCAAATACCGATCATCTAATCAGGAATATTGCATTTTCCTGTGGATATACCAGCGAACTGGCTTTTACAAAAGCCTTCCGACAGGTAACCTCATTAACCCCCAGTGAGTACCGCAGGAGAAATAAACTTACGTCACGCACTATATGTACAAAGAATCCTCATGAAGATGATACTTATTAGCAATTCCAGAAATCTTTAGGTTTAATATTTATGAAAATAATAAAGACGTGATTGATAGTCCCCATTTACTCCATTATAAAAGCTGCTGTCTTCGCCGCAGGATTCATCCGAGAGGTTCCATCCTGCGCGAAGGAGTTCATCCCCATAATATATGCCGCTCTTTTCACCGCATTCTGTCTGGTACAGCATATTCTCATCAAGTCCCTGAAGTCTGAGACGGCGGTAACCTACGTTCACTTCCTGAAGTACTCTGTAATATCCCAGCAACGCCTCCGTTTGATCCGGTGAAACTACCATCCAAGCTGTTTCATTCCCGTCCCCTTCAAAGGGGCTGATTAAACGGTAAAAATCACCCTGCTGGATAAGCTTGCGGTGCTTTTTCATAAATTGAACCTGATCCTTTATGGTGTCTCTTTCTTCCTCTGTTAGTTCATTTAAATCCAGTTCATATCCAAAGGTGCCGAAATAGGCCACATTTGCCCTGCTGTCCATTGGAACGTTACGATGCAGCTGATGATTTGGAATCGCCGAAACATGAGATCCCATGCTGCTCAAAGGATAAACCATGGATGTTCCATATTGGATTTTAAGACGTTCCATTGCATCCGTATCATCTGAAGTCCAGCATTGAGGGGCGTAATAGAGCATCCCTGGATCGAATCTGGCGCCGCCGCTTGCACAGGATTCAAATAGAACTTCAGGGAATTTTTCAACCAGCCGTTCATACAGCCTGTACACTCCGAGTATATACTGATGATAAACTTTTCCTTGCTCGTCTGCATTCTTCCCCGATGAAAAGACCTCCGTCATACAACGGTTCATATCCCACTTGATATAAGAAATATCCGCCTCGGTCAGGATTTTTTCCATCATTGAATAAATGTAGTCAACGACTTCCACTTTTGAAAAATCAAGAACCATCTGATTCCTGCCATAGGATGTGTACCTGCCTGGCGTCTGCAGTACCCAGTCGGGATGCATTTTAAACAATTGGCTGTCTTCATTTACCATTTCCGGCTCAAACCACAGCCCAAAATCCATTCCCAGCGCCTTTACTTTTTCCGCAATCCCGGTTACACCAGCCGGAAGTTTTCTTTTATCAGGATACCAGTCTCCCAACGAAGACGTATCGTCATCCCGCCTTCCAAACCATCCGTCATCAAGCACAAACAGCTCTATCCCCAGCTGTTTAGCCGTATTCGCCAATGCCAGTATCTTTTCTTCATTAAAGTTAAAGTAAGTAGCTTCCCAGTTATTAATCAGGATAGGCCGCACCCTGTCACGCCATACTCCCCGTGCCAGCCTTGTCCGATATAGTTCATGATACGTCTGGCTCATACCATTAAGGCCCGCATCGGAATAGACCATAACTGCTTCCGGAGTCTGAAAGCTCTCTCCGTCCTGAAGTCTCCATTGAAAACCGCTTGGATGTATTCCCAGCTGTACTCTTGTCACATGATACGTATCTACTTCGGCCTGTGCGAGAAAATTTCCGCTGTATACAAGGCTGAACCCATATACTTCACCACTATTTTCGTCTGTGCCAGGCCTTTTTAAAGCAAGAAATGGATTATAATTATTACTGCTGCACCCTCTCATACTGTAAATGCTCTGGATACCATGCTCCAGTTTCCTGTTCCTGACTGCCCGTTCTCTTGACCATGCACCAGTCAGCTCAACCATTTCATAATCCATATCCGGAAGGTCCAGGCTTAAACTCATCGCAGTGTTCAGCCTGATTCCCTCCGGAAGACCACATTCAAATCTGGCGTTCCTCGTAATCACGGGATAGTCCCGATAGATCGTATAAGTAAGTACCAGCCTCGTACGTATCAAGCTGTCCTCAAGTTCAACCTCCAGCGTCTGGGCCTCTTCATCTAACTCTGTATATGTAGCAGGCAGTTGCTCTAGTTTCGGCTTCCCGGCGTAAATCTTATGACTCCGATACACAAACTCCGTAATCCGGCTCCCGTTAACCTGTTCTATTTCATATGCCGGATATCTCATATCTCCATGTCCAAATGATGGATACTCCTGTCGGATATGTTCCATACTGAAACGCTGGTCCCCCGGAAAAGCACACGCTGACATGGGACGCTTTTGCAATTCAAGTAAGTGCCCAAAACTTTCCCGGTCTCTCAAAGTCTTTCCAAAATAAAGTTGTCCTAATTCACCGTTTTTTAGAATAGTCATAATGTAACTTATCTTATCATTGCATAAATGAAACTCTCTTGAATCCTCATGAAAAATAATACTTGCTGTCATAAAACATAACCTCCTTTTGTTTTGAGATTATAGCATATGCTGCAGAGCCAGACCTATCCAATTGTTAGATTTATATATTGTGAGTGTTTGTTCTTAGGGGTCAGACCCCTTTGCGCACCGTTTTCTGAATATTCTAAACTTAACAACGCTTAACACAACAAAAAAACGATACCTTCTGGTACCGTCTCTTCATTCCATATGTATATACCTTCAAAACTGCATACAAAGAATTAAATCCATCCATGATCCTATCACCTTGCTTGGTTATGCCCTCGACCTATTAGTAACAGTCAGCTCCATGTGTTGCCACACTTCCACCTCTG
>NZ_WKZK01000064.1:31493-36359 GCF_009680135.1 Eubacterium sp. BIOML-A2 | reverse complement strand
CCTTAGAAACGAGCTTTTTCCTGCCGGTTGGATGCGCCAGCTCCATGAAGGGATAGCCGAAAGCCTCCCGGGGAACATCCGTGTCCTTTCAAAAACGCTCAAAGCGGGCCTTAGAAATTCTTGGTGGGAAACAGCCCTGAAAATGGAGAGATTTTTGGATTCCGAATCCAAAAATCAGCTGACCCAGCGCGAGAAATCATCGGATTTCTCGTGATGTGTCAGTGGTGCTCCATTTTCAGGGCTGTTTCCCGCCTAGAATTTCTTAGGTCCGCGGCCGCGTTTTTGAAAGGACACGGATGTTCTCCGGGAGGCTTTCGGCTATCCCTTCATGGAGCGTCCCCATCCGCGCCGCGACTAAAGCTCGTCGCTGAATCCCGATTTAGTTTAGGAAGTTCTCGATGATAACTGATTCCGCCTCTTCCTCCGACATCCCAAATGTCCGCAGCTTAACCAGCTGCTCGTCATTGATCCTTCCAATCGCGGCCTCATGCACGATCTGTGCATCTACATGTTTCGCATTGATCTCCGGTATGGAGCTGATCTCAGCCTGATCCATAATGATGGAATCACACTGAACATGTGCATGGCACAGATTGTTTCCGATTGCCCTTGGATGGAAGACCTGCCTTGAGGTTCCTTTTGCCACGGAACGGGAGATGATCCTGGCGGAACTATTCTCTCCGCTCAGCTGGACGTCCATGTTGGATATTGCAGTCTGCTCCGCATGGGTCATGAGCTTTTCTGTAACGAAAAGTTTTGCCCCACGGGACAGTTCTACAAATGTTTCACGCTCTGTGGAATCGACACCCTTGATCTGGGTGGTCTCCAGTGTAAATACCGAATTCTCTCCGACATAAATCTTTGTCACAGGATTTAATACTTTACCACCGGTTCCTTCGCCCTCTGCGTAATGATTCTCTACATACTTCACATTCGCATCTTTCCCCACATGGAAGGCGTGAATGCCGTCGTGGCGGCTCTCGCTGCAGCCGTCATTGTGTATACCGCAGCCTGCTACGATTACGACATCTGCACCGTCCTCTATATAAAAATCATTGTATACTACATCCTTCATGCCCGATTCAGACATTACAACCGGAATATGGACCTGTTCCTGCTGAGCTTCTCCGCTGATATAAATATTAATGCCGGGCTTGTCTTCCTTTTTTTCAATCCGGATATGGCGGCTGTCTCCGTGACAGACTGCCATACCGTTCAGGCGCAGATTATAGGCGCCCTCCTGCTTAAATCCCAGAGAATCTATTACCTTTAGCACATTTTCCGTTACTTCATTAAGCTTCACAGATGTCACCTCCCTTTTCCTTCATACACGCACAGGAATCGATATCTTCTCCGAGCAGCTGCGGCATAATCTCCGCTGTGGGCCCGATTGAATCTAACTTCCCGTCGGATATTACCATGATCCGGTCCGCCATCTGGATAATCTTCTCCTGATGAGAGATGAGGATCAGGCTTTCTTTTTTCTCTTTATGGATCTTCTCAAACCGCTTGATCAGCATGGAGAAGCTCCAGAGATCAATACCGGCCTCCGGCTCATCAAAGATACAGATATTGTGCTTTTTCGCCAACACAGTAGCAATCTCAATCCGCTTCATCTCCCCGCCTGACAGGGTCGAATCCGCCTCTCTGTCTATATATTCCATGGCACACAGACCAACACTGCTCAACAATCCGCAGCACTTTTCCTCGGTCAGTTCCTCGCCCGCTGCCAGTGACAGCAGACGTCTCACAGTCATTCCCTTAAAACGGGGAGGCTGCTGGAATGCAAATCCGATGCCTGCCTGTGCCCTTTCATTGATAGATAAGCCTGTGATATCCTCACCGTTCAGAATAATCCGGCCCGCCGTTTCCTTATTAATTCCCATCAGAATCTTTGCCAGTGTGGACTTTCCGCCCCCGTTAGGTCCGGTGATGACTAGCATCTCTCCGTCCTCCACCGTAAAGTTGATATCGGAAAGTATTTCCGACTGCTTCCCTTCCTCAGATACATCATATGATAAATGCTCTACCTGTAACATCTCTGTCACTTCCTTTTCTTATGCTAGCCGCACGCTTTATTCACCGGAAAACTGGCGGAATAATCCTCTGTAAGTATCTGCATAGATGCTCCCCCGTCTCCATATAAAGGTAAAATCATGGGTAATACCGAAATTCCTCAGTGAAATTACTTTGAGTTCTCTCTTTTCCAGTTCTTCCCTAACTGCGACCTCATATAAAAATGTAATACCACAGCCGGCTTTTGTCAACTCTTTAATCGCATGTAAACTGCCTATTTCCGCAGTTCTGACGAAATCTTCGGTCCCATAATTCTGTGAATCCAGATAACGCTCCAGCACTTCCCTGGTTCCCGACCCCGGTTCCCTGAGCAGAAGGCGCTCGCCAAACAAATCTTCCAGCTTCTCCGGCTTCTTGCTAAACGGGTAAAAAGCGCTGCAAACAGCCACATAGCGCTCTGTGGAATAATGCAGATAATCGTATTCATTCTTTTTATAAAATCCCTCAACAAGGGCAAAATCTATCTCTCCGTTATCCAGCCTTGCAAGCAGCTCCTGGGTATTCGCCACTTCCATATGTAACTTCACATCCGGGTACTTTACAAGATACCGCTCCAGAATCCGCGCCATAACGATCTCCCCAACTGTCATAGTCGCTCCAAACCGGATATTCTGATATCCATCAGTCAGATGCTGCATATTACTCTGCAGAGAAAGTTCGTCGTGCATCATGGTTAGCGATGCATTGCGGAGCATCTCTCCTGCCTCTGTCAGTTTCAGCTTCTTCCCCTCATACTGGAAAAGTTTTATCCCGTAGTGCTTCTCCAGATAACGCACATGCTGCGAAACCGCAGGCTGTGTAATATTGAGTTCTTCAGCTGCCCTAGTGAAATTCATGCATTGACATACCGTCAGGAATGTCTCCATCCGAAAATCCAACATATTCATCCCTCTTTAAATGAATCCAGGCGGAGCTTCCTCTCCTCAAAAGCTCCGCCTTTATATTTTAATTACTCCCTGCATTTACTATAACATATTATTATCATAAAATAAAGATATATAATTTTATTTTATAGTTTTTTTATGTTATGATAAATATGACAGACAAAATATGGAAAAGTTACGCCTGTCTTGTCTGATCAATTATCTAAATCTAATGGAATAAGAACGGAGGATTTGTAACATGGATTTTATAAAACAAAAAGGACCTGGATTATTGTTCTGCCTGATTATTGCAATTCCGTCATGGTTTTTGGGCCGGGCGCTCCCGGTGATCGGCGGCCCTGTTTTCGCAATACTCATTGGAATGGTATTAACATTAATCATCAAGCGGAAAGATACCGTACAACCCGGCATAGCCTATACATCCAAAAAGATTCTGCAGGCAGCTGTTGTATTTCTCGGTTTTGGAATGAACCTGACAGAGATCCTTGCCAAGGGCCGTCAGTCCCTTCCTATCATTATTTCCACAATCAGCACTTCCCTAATCATTGCTTTTATCCTGTATAAAGCAATGAAACTGCAGCCAAACAACGCCATACTGGTCGGAGTCGGCTCTTCCATATGCGGAGGCTCCGCGATCGCAGCTACAGCCCCGGTTATCAATGCAAACGATGAAGAAGTTGCACAGTCCATCTCAGTCATCTTCCTCTTCAACGTCATCGCCGCACTGATTTTCCCGGCACTGGGAGGAATCCTGCACCTGAGTAATGAAGGGTTCGGCCTGTTTGCAGGCACTGCCATCAATGATACATCTTCTGTAACGGCAGCTGCAGCCGCATGGGATGGAATTCACGCCAGCCATACGCTGGAGGCGGCAGCCATCGTCAAAATGACAAGAACACTGGCGATTATCCCAATCACCCTGTTCCTGGCCCTCTACAGAGGCAGAAAAGAAAAAAAGACCGAAGGATCTTCCTTCAGCCTGAAAAAAACATTTCCATATTTTGTACTGTTCTTCGTTCTTGCGTCGGTCATTACTACAGTATTCCAGCTGCCCCCGGCAGTCACCGCGCCATTAAAAGAACTGAGCAAGTTCCTCATCATCATGGCAATGGCAGCAATCGGCCTGAACACGAATATCGTAGATCTCGTAAAAACCGGCGGCAAGCCAATCTTTACCGGCTTCTGCTGCTGGGTTGGAATCGCACTCGTCAGCTTAGGTATGCAGCACTTTATGGGTGTCTGGTAGGCGGATTTGGGAACACGTTGTAGGCTTGCGGGCGGGGGGACGCCTGCCGTGGAGCGGGACGGGGGAGGGACTTCATCCTGTCTCTGTCTGGAATACCGTCCGTTGCGTTAAGCAGCAGTAAGAGGGAACACACCAAAGCAGCCGGCACCGTACGCATTCACCGCCCAATCTGATGATTGGACGGCTCAGGCGTACTGAAAAGTTAATTTGGAAATTAACTTTTCTCCGGCTGATTTGGTGTGTTCCCTCTAACTGCTGCTAAACTCACTCTAGGCATTCCAGACAGAGACAGGATGAAGTCCCTCCCCCGTCCCGCTCCACGGCAGGCTGGCTCATCCGGCCGGCAGGAAAAAACACGTTTCCCGGTTAGTATCCCATACGGGGGAAACGGATTGATTCGGCTATTCGTGTCTTGTATCTTGCTTAGACGTATTGAAACTATTTATGCAGTGACTTGTATATGACTTTCTGCCTATTCGAAACATTAATTTTTTCATAAATCGTACAAACTCTGTTCTTACAAACAAGCACCAATTCAGATAAGCCCTAATTCAGATGAACCCCAACGCCCAGCCAGCCCACATCCGCCTCTCCCGTCAGGATCTCCACCGGAAACGCATCTTTTCCTACCGACCGGATGCACCTAGCTTACCGTGAGCC
>NZ_WKZK01000064.1:0-31331 GCF_009680135.1 Eubacterium sp. BIOML-A2 | reverse complement strand
TTTCACAGCACGTCCCGGCTCACGGTAAGCGACCGCCCCTCCATCCGCGCCCGAGTCCAAAGCTCGTTCGCTAATCCTTATTGTACTGTCGCGATATCGATTAAGGTAAGTTTTTGTATGTCTGTATTTTCCAGGCTTGTGATAAGCGCCTGCGCCGTATCCATGGCTGTCAGCACGTTCACTCCTGTCTCGATTGCATTTCTCCGGATGATGAATCCATCCCGGGAGTGGTCAGCTCCCTGAGCGGGGATATCAATGACCAGGTCGATCTCGTGTCCCAGGATCAGATCCAGGAGGTTTGGGGACTCCTGCTCGATCTTGCGGACCGGTATCGCCTTGACTCCCGCTTCGTTCAGCGCCCTGGCTGTTCCGGCGGTGGCAAAGATGCGGTATCCGATGGCGGCAAATCTTCTTCCGATCTCTGCTGCATCCTGATGGTCTTCGTCACGGACGGTCATGATCATATTTTTGAACTTCGGCAGTTTGATTCCGGCTCCGATAAATGCTTTGTAAAGCGCCTCTCCAAATGTCTTCGCGATTCCCAGACATTCTCCGGTGGACTTCATCTCCGGGCCCAGACTGATGTCGGCTCCCCGGATTTTTTCAAATGAAAATACAGGCATCTTGATGGCAATGTACTCGGCCTCTTTCTGGAGTCCGGGGGTGTATCCCAGTTCTCTGATCTTCCCGCCGATGATTACTTTTGTCGCCAGCGGTACGATCGGGATTCCGGTTACCTTGCTGATATATGGCACTGTCCGGCTGGAACGTGGATTGACTTCGATTACATAGACGTCCTCATCCCCGCATACGATAAACTGAATATTTATCAGGCCGATGACATGGAGGGATTTGGCTAATCTTCTTGTGTACTCGGCAATCTTGTCTTTTACCGCCTGGCTCAGGCTCTGTGCAGGATATACGGAGATGCTGTCTCCGGAATGGATTCCCGCGCGCTCAATATGCTCCATGATCCCAGGTATCAGAATATCTTCCCCGTCACATACGGCATCAACCTCTATTTCCTTGCCCTGCAGATATTTATCTACAAGAATCGGGTGGTCCTGTGCGATTCTGTTGATGATTCCGATAAATTCGTCGATGTCGTGATCGTTGATGGCAATCTGCATTCCCTGGCCGCCCAATACATAGGAGGGTCTCACCAGAACCGGATAGCCCAGCCTGTTTGCCACTTCTTTTGCCTCTTGCGCCGTATATACGGTACCTCCGGTTGGGCGCGGGATCTGACACTGTTCCAGAATCTCGTCGAACAGCTCCCTGTCCTCAGCCTTGTCTACATTCTCGGCGGAGGTTCCCAGGATCGGCACCCCCATCTTCATCAGGCTTTCCGTCAGCTTGATGGCTGTCTGGCCGCCGAACTGCACGACCGCACCGTCCGGCTTTTCTATATCTACGATGCTTTTTACATCCTCTGGGGTCAGCGGCTCAAAATACAGCTTATCCGCAATATCAAAGTCTGTGCTGACAGTTTCCGGATTGTTATTTACAATAATCGTCTCATAACCTTCTTTTGAGAATGCCCAGGTACAATGCACGGAACAGAAGTCGAATTCGATTCCCTGTCCGATGCGGATCGGGCCGGATCCAAGCACCAGGACTTTCTTTCTGCCTCTGGTCTCTTCCACCTCATTTTCTCTTCCATACACAGAGTAGTAGTACGGCGTCGCGGCAGCAAACTCTGCGGCACAAGTATCTACCATCTTATAGGAAGCTACAATGCCGTTTGCATGGCGCATATCGTGGATTTCCTCTTCGCTCCTGCCTGTCAGGGCTGCGATCACCTGATCCGGAAATTCTATCCTTTTTGCCTCTCTGAGAAGTTCCGGGGTAAGTTTCTCTGACTTCAGTGACTCCTCCATCTCAACAAGAATGGCCAGTTTATCAATAAACCAGAAATCAATCATCGTGATCTCATGGATCTGCTCATAAGTCATGTTTCGGCGGATCGCCTCTGCAATTCGCCAGATACGCATATCGTCTACAATCGCAAGCTGCTCCCTGAGCTTGTCATCTGAAAGTCCTGTGAAATCATAGGACATCAGGCTGTCAACGTGCTGTTCCAGAGAGCGGATCGCTTTCATCAAGGCGCCCTCAAAGTTGTCACAGATGCTCATAACTTCTCCGGTCGCCTTCATCTGCGTTGTCAGCGTCCTCTTGGCGCTGATGAATTTATCGAAGGGAAGCCTTGGAATCTTTACCACACAGTAATCCAGCATCGGCTCGAAGCTTGCATAAGTTTTACCGGTTATAGCATTTTTAATCTCATCCAATGTATAACCCAGCGCGATCTTCGCCGCAACTTTGGCAATCGGATAGCCGGTCGCTTTGGATGCCAGAGCAGAGGAACGGCTGACACGCGGATTCACCTCGATTACACAGTATTCAAAGCTTTCCGGATTGAGTGCATACTGTACGTTGCATCCCCCCGTGATATTCAGCTCGCTGATGATATTCAGGGCAGATGTACGCAGCATCTGATACTCTTTATCCCCCAGTGTCTGGGATGGGGCAACCACGATACTGTCACCTGTATGCACACCCACCGGATCAATATTCTCCATGTTGCAGACCGTGATACAATTCCCCTTGGAATCCCGCATCACCTCGTACTCGATTTCCTTCCAGCCTGCGATGCAGCGCTCTACCAGAACCTGTCCCACACGGGAGAGGCGCAGGCCGTTTTCCAGGATTTCCACCAGCTGCTCCGAATTCCGGGCAATTCCGCCGCCGCTTCCTCCCAGTGTGTATGCGGGGCGGAGTACGACAGGGTATCCGATCTCATTGGCAAATGCAAGGCCGTCCGCAACATTCTCCACAACAAGGGACGCAGCCACGGGCTCGCCGATCTTTTCCATTGTGGCCTTGAATTCCAGGCGGTCCTCCGCCTTTTTAATCGTCTCTGATGTAGTTCCGATCAGGCGCACGTTATTCTCTTTAAAGAATCCGGCCTCGTCCAGCTCCATTGCCAGATTCAGGCCTGCCTGCCCTCCCAGCGTCGGAAGTACACTGTCAGGCCGTTCCTTCCTGATCAGCTGTTCCACAACTTCTACGGTAAGCGGTTCAATATACACCTTATCGGCTATATCTTTATCGGTCATGATTGTTGCCGGATTGGAGTTCAGCAGCACAACTTCAACCCCTTCTTCCTTTAAGGAGCGGCATGCCTGTGTCCCCGCATAATCGAACTCTGCGGCCTGTCCGATAATAATAGGCCCCGAACCGATGACTAATACTTTTTTGATACTGTTATCCTTTGGCATTATTTCGCTCCTCCCATCATTTCCATAAATCTGTCAAACAGGTAACCCGAGTCCTGCGGTCCCGGGCAGGCTTCCGGATGAAACTGCACGGTAAAGATATTCTTCCCCTGATATTGCAGACCTTCATTTGTTTCATCATTGACGTTGACAAATGCGGGCGCAGCGATCTCCGGATCCACGCTTTTATCATCCACCACATAGCCATGGTTTTGTGAAGAAATATACACGCGTCCCGTCCGAAGGTCCTTGACAGGATGGTTGCCGCCGCGGTGGCCGTACTTCAGCTTATGTGTGGCCGCACCAGTAGCAAGAGCCATCAGTTGATGCCCCAGGCAAATCGCAAAAATAGGAATATCGGTATGGTATAATTTTTTGATTTCTTCGATAATAGAAGTGCAGTCTGCAGGGTCACCAGGGCCGTTAGAAAGCATGATGCCGTCAGGATTTGCTGAAATGATTTCCTCTGCAGTTGTGCTGGACGGATAAACAGTCACTTCACAACCACGTTTATTTAAAGAATTGGCTATATTATTTTTGGCGCCCAGATCGAGGAGTGCTACTTTCTTCCCGCTTCCTTCCAGCACATACTTTTTACTGCATGTCACTTTAGAAACAACATCTCCCACCCTGTAGGCCTTTAGTTTTGGAAGAATCTCTTCCAGGCAGTAATTTTCATTCGTGGTAATCATCCCGTTCATGGTGCCTTTTTCCCTTAATATCTTCGTAAGGGCACGGGTATCCACATCCGCAATCCCCGGAATATCCTGCTTTTCAAGAAAATCCTGGATCGTTCCTTCACACCTGAAGTTGCTTGGCATCCTGGACAGTTCCCTCACGATGTATCCGTCCGGCCATGCCTTTTGGGATTCCATATCCGGTGTTATGCCGTAATTCCCGATTAACGGGTATGTCATAACGACGGCCTGTCCCGCGTAAGAAGGGTCAGTCAATACTTCCAAATACCCTGTCATGGAGGTATTAAATACGATTTCACTTATCATCTCTTTTTTCGAACCAATGCTTTTTCCTGAAAACACGGTTCCGTCTTCCAATATCAGAAACGCTTTCATCTGTTCACCTATTCCCTTCCTGTATTTCGCCGCCCCGTAAGCCCTGTAAACAGCGCCCGTAAAAGCAACAAACAGAATCTCATTTATTTTACATGACAAAGGCACTCTTGGAGTCTTTCAATCCAGAGCGCCCTCGTTCTCAAATTGTAAAGATTATACTACATTTAAAAACAGATTTCAACAAAATTTTTAAACAACATTCTGTAACAATTTTCCGGAAAATTATTGATAGTTCCAGAAAATCGTGATCTTATTCATCGTCTCATCCTCTATATAGGTATACTGCACAGATTCAAGTCCGTAGTATTCCAGCAGATTCTGGGCCGCTCTCTGAACCAGGTCGTTCAGGATACTGTCATGTGCCTCCTGATAGAGTGTATCATTTGCAAACTTACAGGTAAAAGAATCCGCCCTGCTGTAGATGGTGTCATTCATATCCTTCAGCAGCTGGTCCGGCTGATATTCCTCGTAGTACATGCCGTTGAGTTTATAATAGTTCAAATCCATGGAACTGCAGGGCGGATAGCCCACTGTCGTATCCATGGTATGGTTTTTCATGATTTCCGCATCGCTGCAGCAAAGATAATCATAATTAATACTTTGCTCCGGCAAATTTTCCCCGCTCTCGGTCTCCAGGAATACCGGATCCCCGAAAGTAACATCCATTTGATAGTATTGCCCGTCACACTTCACGATATTCCATGCATGCGCTCCCTGTCCGGGAATCGTTCCGGTTACATAGATACACTCGATGCCTGTCTTCTGCAGAAGATACTGAGCGGCGCGGGAATATCCCGCACATACGGATGCCTTCCCCGCCAGGGCACTGTATATGTTCTGATTGTCAGGGGCCTCCATATTATAGTCCACAGTATTTACCAGATATTCGAAAATGTATTTGATCTTATCATATTCCGAAGCGTTCCCGTCAATCCCTTCAAAGCATGCAGAGACAGCCTCATCAATCTGTGCCTGCTTCTGTGTCCGCTCCTCCTGTGTGCAGGTATATACAGGCTGTACTTCAGAATAGTCCGCATAGCTGGTCACCTGCATCTCCCCGGTACACCAAAATATCTCCGGCCTGTCGCTGAAAATAAACTGGCACACCTTTTTGAGCACCTCCACATCGGGTGAATGCATATAGATGGCTTCGTTAAAGTCCATCATCCCCTGATAAAGCTCCTTATACAGGTTCTGTTCCGTTTCCGGGAGCTGCCGGTAATAGTAGCCCTGTGCCACATCGTCTTCCGGTATTCTAACTTCCTCAAAGGGAACACTTGTGCTTTTCTCCACCTGGACCTTCACCGTCTCAATCACTTCTTTTGTGGACGCAAAAAGGCCTGGGAGCTGCTGAAAAGCCACTGCTCCCAAACCTGTAAAAATGCCTGTCAGAATGAATATTCCGGCTACGACCGGCCATTTTCTTCTTTTTTTCCTTCTTCCTGCCATAATCCTTCCCCGTTCTGCCGCTTCCCCACACCTGTGCGATCCCCGCCGTTCTTACAAAGGGAGCCCTGGCTCCGCCGGTGCGGCGGGAGAGCAGCTTAAAGAAGAGACCTGAACAGAGCTGCAATGTCCTCTACGGAAGTCTCCTTCGGATTCCCCGGCCTGCAGGCATCCGCATATGCCGATTCAGACAAAAACGCAATGTCCTCCTCTTTGGCAATGCCTTTGAGGTCTGCCGGGATTCCGACATCTGCAGATAGCTTTTTCACTGCATCCACTGCCGCCCTGCGGTACTCTTCCTGTGTCATATTTTCGGTTCCTTCCACACCCATGGCTTTTGCGATCTCCCTGTACTTCTCTCCTGTAGCATCTGCATTGTACTCCATAACCGTTGGGAGCAGAATCGCATTCGCAACTCCATGCGGCGTGTCATAAAGTGCGCCCAGCGTATGTGCCATAGAATGCACAATTCCCAGCCCTACATTGGAGAATCCCATCCCTGCCACATACTGTCCAAGCGCCATGTCCGCTCTTCCCTCCGGCGTATTGTCGACTGCGCCTCTCAGGGAGCGGGCGATAATCTCAATAGATTTTAAGTGGAACATATCTGATAATTCCCATGCTCCGGCCGTAATATACCCCTCAATTGCATGTGTCAGCGCATCCATGCCCGTGGATGCTGTCAGCCCCTTCGGCATGCTGGACATCATGTCCGGATCAATCACTGCCACGATCGGGATATCGTGGGGGTCAACACATACAAACTTTCTGTTCTTTTCAACATCTGTTATCACATAGTTAATCGTAACTTCCGCTGCTGTACCGGCTGTTGTCGGAACCGCAATAATCGGCACACACTTATTTTTCGTGGGTGCGGTGCCTTCCAGGCTTCTGACATCCTCAAATTCCGGGTTGTTGATGATGATACCTACCGCTTTGGCTGTATCCATAGAAGATCCGCCGCCAATTGCAATGATATAGTCCGCACCGGAGGACCGGTACGCAGCGACTCCCGTCTGCACATTCTCAATGGTCGGATTGGGCTTAATATCTGAATAAAGTTCATACGCCAGATCATTTGACTCCAGCACATCCAGCACCTTCTGTGTAACCCCAAACTTCACCAGATCCGGATCAGAACACACAAATGCCTTCTGAAATCCCCTGGCCTGAACTTCAGCCGCAATATCATTGACCGCCCCTGCTCCATGGTAAGATGTTTCATTCAAAATAAATCTGTTTGACATAGCACATATCCCCTTTACATTTTATAGATTGCCTTGCAGCATCATTTATTGTTATAATTATAACAACCTGAAACATACAGAGACAAGTTACAAAATGGCGTCTATGTAACATTTATTCTTACAATACCAGATCCTATTCATCCTGCAAATCAGGCTGCAGTTCAGAGAGCAGTTCTTCCAACGGCTGCGGGAGCGCCTGTATGAGCAGATCTGCCATCTTCTCCGGAGCCAGATCCATATTTCTCCTGGCCCACCGGGCAGTCATATAGATGGAACCTCTGCAGTACATCTCCAGCAGAAAGCAGATATCCTCATCCAGCGGTTTTTTCGTCTTCTTTTCTATGATATTCTTATAAAACTGCAATATGCATTCATAGTCATAAGCAACCAGGGAATTGTAATCCTCCGACTGAAAAGCTGCTGCAAAGAAAGTCTGTTCGTTTTTGATAAACCAAAACTTTTTCTCAAGCCCCTCCCTTAAGGTCATGCTGACACCCATCTGCAAAAAAGACTTCTTAGCAAGACGTTCAAAATGCCAATTCACCAGATCATATTTATCCAAAAAGCAGCGGTAAAAAGTCTGTCTTGTCATACCGCTCTTTTCTACAATCTCTTTCACCGTTATCTTATCCAACGGTTTCGCGCCCATCAGTTCTGTCATGGCCGTCACGAACTTTTGTTTCGTCCTATCCCCATTATCCATGCTTTTCACCTCTATATAAATTATAGTTTAGGATCCCCTAAACTTCAAGGTTGTTGTATCATAAATCATCCAATAAATATATTCTGATCAAGTTATGTGTTTCTTTCCGTCACACATAACTCTCACCCTTAACAACATTTTAATTCTCACAGCCCATATTTTATGGTATGATAGCAGAAAGGAGTGATACAAATGATGCATGTATTTTATTGTATAAAATGCAAAAGATACCATTATACAAACAATCAGTCGCACGCAAACTGCTGTGGAGAACAAATGTATTATGTAGACGTGGATTTCACTGAATTTGTCAGAATGAACCGTGAAGAACGTGCAAGCTTCTTACAGCTTTATTCTCTTGCAGAATAAGGCTGTATTTCTGCATATTTACCTTAATTCTGCACACACTATCATAAAAAGTGCAAGGAGGTTGTAATATGAGAGAAATCAAAATGCCCTCAAAGACAGCTGAAGAAAATGAATACGATAACCATAACATTCCCGAAATCGATCTGCCGGGAAAAGCAAGCGTAGGAAACATCATCCCCGATGAAGTTCCGCGGCGCGACGGGGATTAAGTAAGGGGGACGCTAAGTAAAGCAGGAGGCAGAATTGCCCCGGGGCAGGGTGTGGTATTTCCGGGCACTGTCCGTTTACTTAGAATCCGTAGCAGAAAAAAAGAGGCTGCTGATGGAACCAGCCTCTTTTCTTCTGCAAGGGCTTCTAGCGCGCACTCTATGCGCCCGGAAACACCACACCCAACCAATTCAATCCGCCTCCCCCGACCGGAATCCCCGCCGGTAAATTCATACCCCCGGCCGGATGCAAGCAGCCGCCGGAACCGGACATAGGTGTGGCTGGAGGCGTAGCTGCGGTTGTTAGCTGGAGTTAAGTAAAATAGAAGGAAAACCGGGGCAAAAAATGTAATCTCCAAATTACATTTTTTCCTGGGCCCAGCGCGCGAACCCATCAAGGGTTCGGGTGATGTGCCCAGGCTGCCCCGGTTTTCCTTCTATTTTACTTTACTCCAGCTTACAGCCGCAGCCCCGTCTCCAGCCACACCTATGTCCGGTTCCGGCGGCGGACTATACACCTGCCTCTCCCGCAAGAATTCACCCCAATTCCGCAATACGTGATACTCCTACGTAGATTTCTGATATTTTGTACCAGGTTCTATAGTCCACGGTTCCCGTCTGCGGAAGGCCGAACACGGACTGGAATTTTTCTACGGTTGCAGCCGTTGCCGGCCCGTATATTCCGTCTGCATCGATTTTAGGAATGGCGGGATATGCCCCGGCTATGACGTTAAGCTGTTCCTGCATCTGCCTGACTTTGTCGCCGCTGGAGCCGATCTCCAGAGTGTAGCCCGGCCAGGAGGAGGGGACTCCGGATATTTCCTGGGCGGTGTTGATATACATGTCGTCTCCGTAATAATAACGCAGAATCTCGATCGGGCTGTAGCCCTGCTCCCCGAGCGCCATTGACCCCCACTGTGTCATCCAGTTTGGACAGGTTACCCTGCGCCCGTCGCAGTACTGTGTCAGGATCGGCTGCCTTACATTAGGTCTGGACAGATAATCTGCAAATAACTCATCTACGATCACGGAGATTGTATCATAAAAATTTCTCTCCGGAATCCATTTGTGGTCAAATGCTGTGGAGGATGTGATCGTGAAATCATATCCTTTATTACGGTACCATTCTGTGTACACACGGTTCAGAGTAAAGGACATAATAGCCAGGACATTTGCCCGGATCGTATCTGCCGGCCATGTGGCGTAGATTTCACTGGATGCTACATTTTTGATGTAATCTTTATATTTTACATAATAATTCTGTGCGGTAGTGTCCCGGGGAGAACCGTCATGGACGATAATAAATTCCGGCACTACCACTCTGCTCAGTACGATTTCACCGGTCTCGTTAATCGGTTTTATTTCCTCCTCTGCTATCTTTGGGGGATATTCGCCGTATAATGTATGTGCGGGTATTACAAAAACCTGTTCATTCTCCCGGGTCTGGTCATTTGGCCTGAGCGCCACGTTCTGTATTGCTCTTACATCCGGCAGAATCTCTGTCCCCGCAATGCTCATGGGTTCAAACCCCGGTGCGCTGATATCCAGTGTGTATTCGGAGTAGGGCTGGTACTCAACCGTCGGATTCAGGCTGTACTCCAGGGGAGGCGCATCCAGATCCAGTACATCGGTCTGCCCGGACGCATCCGTATTCACCTGCTCCAGTGTACTCTCCGGAACTCCGGTATAAGATATCGATATTGTCGCCCCGGTAACAGGAAGTGCCGTAATCTCTGATGTAACGTTAATCTGCAGCTGCCCTTTGTCTACAGCATTATTCTGCATTGCTCTTAAAGAAGTCATATATTCCCTCGCAAAAAATTCATCTCTATTATATATATGCGCCGGAATTTAAAATGTGCCTGCGGGCAAAACAGGGAAATTGCCGTCAATAAAAATACGCCCCGGAAAAGACACCCGCTGTTTACCGCGCGTATCTTTTCCGAGGCGTTCACGCTTATCTCGTCAAAAAATATTCCGTATATCATTGAACAGGACTACGACCATAAGAACCATCAGCAGTGCAAAGCCTGCAATGTGCACCATACCTTCCTTCTCCGGGGGCACACGTTTGCGCCGTACGGCCTCAACGATCAAAAATACCAGTCTGCCGCCGTCCAGAGCCGGAATCGGCAGCAGGTTCATCACTCCCAGGTTGGCCGACAGCAAAATAGCAATGTTCAGCAGATTCAAGATAACCGTTGCCGCACCCGAAGGAGCCGCCTGCTTGTATGTGTCATCCACAAAATTTACAATCCCCACAGGCCCCGACATCTGCTTGATTCCGATCTGCCCGGTAACAAGCATCCTGAGGCAGTCAAACGTATAATTTACCCAGTACCGCAGCGTGTACGCTCCGTACTTGACAGAATCAACCAGACCGGCCTTTGTATTTGCTGTGCTGCCACGGATTCCCATCCGTTTCATGCTGTCCCCCTCTAGCTGCCTGGGTACAATCGTGGCCGTATACTCCTGCCCGTCTCTTTCGTATGTGACCTCCACGGAATCTGCATCTCTGTTCATCATATTAAAGAGACTGACCTCTCTCCATAGATGAATATCCTTTCCATTCAAACCCGTAATGACATCGCCCTCCTGAAGCCCCTGCTCCATGGCTGAGTATCCCGCATCCACACCCTGGACTACCGGAGCATCATACCCGATCCAGGCCACCAGAATGACAGAAAATATCAAAGCCATAATGAAGTTGAACACCGGGCCTGCCGCAATTACAGAAATCCTTGCCCAGACAGACTTGCTGTTAAAGCTGCCCTCCGTCAGATCATCCGCATCATCTTCCCCCATCATGCATGCCCCGCCAAATGGCAGAAGCTTCAGGGAAAACTTTGTCCCTCTGAATTCTTTTCCTATGATTGTAGGACCAAGTCCCAACGAAAATTCGTCCACGCGTATGCCATTAAGCTTCGCCAGGGTAAAATGTCCCAGCTCATGGAATATAATGACCACGCTGAACAGAAGTATTGCTAAAATTATCCCCATATACTACCACCTGTTTTTTATAAATTCATATGTTGCCTGCTCCGTATTTAGTATCTCTTCCACTGTAGGATGTTCAATTATTTTATGTTTCTCCATACAGGCCTGTATCATCTCCGGAATCTGCAGGTAACGGATCTTCCTTTCCAGAAAGAGGGCTACGGCCTTTTCATTGGCTGCGTTGAGGACTGTCGGCAGGGATCCCCCCCGCCTTCCGGCCTCGTATGCCAGCTTCAGGCCATAAAATGTTTCCATATCTGGTTTCTCAAATGTAATCTGTGAGAGGGCTCCAAAATCCAGCCTGCCGCCCGGAAGATATCTTCTCTCCGGATAATACAGGGCGTACTGAATCGGAAGCTTCATATCCGGCGTCCCAAGTTCAGCGATAACAGCCCCGTCCTCGTACTCAACCATAGAGTGGATAATGCTCTGTGGCTGCACGACTACTTCAACCTGGTCTACCGTCACGTCAAAAAGCCACTTCGCCTCGATAACCTCCAGGCCTTTGTTGACCATTGTAGAGGAATCGATCGTGATCTTGCGCCCCATCTCCCAGTTCGGATGCTTCAGGGCGTCTTCCACCTGAATGTTCCCAAGCTCCGCTTTTGAACGGCCCCTGAAGGGCCCTCCGGAGGCCGTCAGCAGTATCTTGTGGAGAGCGGCCCTCTGTCCGCCCTGCAGGGACTGAAAAATGGCGCTGTGCTCGCTGTCCACGGGCAGGATTGACACCCCATGTTCCCTGGCCAGCGGCATAATGATATGACCTGCCGTGACAAGTGTTTCCTTATTGGCAAGCGCAATATCCTTCTTCGCACGTATCGCCTCAATCGTAGGCAGAATCCCGATCATACCGACAATGGCCGTTACCAGAATCTCCGATTCGGGCTCTGCGGCTGTTTCCAGGATTCCATCCATTCCCGCCATTACTTTTACATCCAGGTCCCGGATATGCGCTTTCAGTTCCTTCGCCTTTTCCTCTGACCACACTGCCGCCATCTTAGGATGAAACTCCCGGATCTGCTTCTCCAGCAGTGCAATGTTGCTGCCCGCTGCCAGTGCGGTTACTTCTATATCGCCGTTCTCACGCACGACTTCCAATGTCTGGGTTCCGATAGAACCTGTGGAGCCCAGTATTGCAATTTTCTTCATATGCAGTTCCTTCCTTTGTACTCTATCACCTAAAGAAGAACAGACAGGTAATATATGATAGGCGCCGTAAATATTACACTGTCGAATCTGTCAAGTATCCCGCCATGCCCCGGTATCAGCTTTCCATAATCTTTGATATTGTGGTTACGCTTGATTGCAGAAGCCGCCAGATCGCCCACCTGTGAGATCGCGCCTCCCGCTGCGCCGATGATTGCAAACCTGACAATGCCTGCGCCCGCATCCCCCCACTTGTTGATAGCAAGGGCATACAGCACGCCCAAAAGTGCGGCTCCTGCGATCCCGCCTATACCGCCCTCCACTGACTTTTTGGGGCTCAGCTTCGGAGCCATCTTATGTTTTCCGATCAGCATGCCCACGCAATAGGCACAGGTATCGCATCCCCAGGAGCAGATGAATACCAGCCATACGGTAAATACCCCGCCCGGAAGGATGCGGATCTGATAAATATAGGACAGCATCACAGCCACATAAAATACACCGAAAAATGCTGCCAGTATCTGCTCTGTCCTGTATTTTGGAAAGGAGAATACAAGCACTCCCATCATACAGATTAAAAATACCATGAACAAAAGCATAAACCAGTCTGTCCCGGACGGCAGAACCGGCTTCAAATAAATCAGGGCATAATAGGCAGCCGCAAAGAGATAGCCGCAGATTCCCGGAGCCTTGTTACGGATATCAAAGACTTTGTAAAGTTCGCTCAGGCCGATCATGCTGATGATAAATAGCACTGCAAACAGAATGCTTCCGCCGGAAATCACTGTAAATAGTGCAATGAGTACTAATAGTATTCCACTGAGTAGCCGTGTCTTAAACATCCTGTTCCTCCTTTACGCCCCCGTAACGTCTGTCTCTTCTATTATACTGCTCGACAGCTTTTACCAATTCCTCTTTTGTAAAATCCGGCCATAAAACGTCTGTAAAATAAAATTCCGTATAGGCCATCTGCCAGAGAAGATAATTTGAAAGCCTCTGCTCACCGCTCGTCCGGATCAAAAGATCCGGATCCGGAATACCATGTGTATCCAGATACGACTCATAGACCGGGTCACTAATCTCCTCCACACGTATCTTCCCATCCACGCAATCCTGCGCCAGGCGTTTGACTGCCCTTATCATCTCATCCCTGCTGCCATAATTAATAGCAATTGTGAAGTTCAGGCCGTTGTTGTTTTTGCTGGCCTCCTCCAATTCTATTATCCTCTTCTTAATATCTTCATCCAGCGCTTTTATATCCCCGATTACACGGATTTTCATATCATTTTTCTCAGCCGTCTTCAGACAGGTCTTCATGTAATTGCGAAGCAGCTTCATCAGCGCATCTACTTCGCTCTTCGGCCGGTTCCAGTTTTCCGTGGAAAATGCATATACGGTCAGGTATTTTATTCCCATCCGCCATGCCTCCTCGCAAATTCTTTCCACATTTTTGCTGCCCTGCGCATGTCCGTAATTTCTCGGCATTCCTTTTGACTTTGCCCACCGGCCGTTGCCGTCGAGTATGATTGCTACATGCTGTGGTACGTTCATTCTATATATCCTCCTAATACCGTAGCAGTTCAGACAGGCCTGAACTCTTATGCATCCAGCCCATTAAATCCGCCTGCCTTATATCAGCAAAAGAGAGGCTGTATAATACGAGCCCCTCTTGTTTTCAAGTGATAAATCCCCGTTAAACTGTAAGCACTTCTTTGGATTTTGCTTCCACACAGCTGTCCACTTTTGCAATGAATTTATCTGTCATCTTCTGAAGGTTTGCTTCCAGATCTTTGATACCGTCCTCAGAAATCTCTCCGCCTTTGAGTTTCTTAAAAGCTTCGTTTCCGTCGCGTCGGATATTGCGGACTGCAACTTTCGCCGCCTCACCCTTTTTCTTAACATCCTTAACCAGTTCTTTTCTGCGCTCTTCCGTCAGTTCCGGGAATACCAGGCGGATGGTGCTGCCGTCGTTCGTCGGATTGATACCGATATCTGACATATTGATTGCTTTCTCTACCTCTTTGAGCAGGCTCTTTTCCCAGGGCTGAATCTGGATTAGGCGCGCCTCAGGTACAGAGATATTCGCAACCTGCTGAATTGGTGTAGGTGAGCCATAATAGTCTACAGTCAGCTTGTCCAGTACATGCGGATTGGCACGTCCTGCCCTGATTGTTGCCAGTTCGCTGTTCAGGTTGTCTACGGTCTTCGTCATCTTTTCTTCATATTTTTTTAATTTTTCATCCATGTCAATTGTCCTCCTTATACTGTTACTTTTGTCCCGGTAAATGTCCCGCTCATCGTCTCTGCGATACTGTTCTCTTCATTCAGTCCGAATACAAGCATGGGCATCTTATTCTCCATACACAGGATGGATGCTGTCAGGTCTACTGCCGCAAGCTTCTGGTCAATAACCTCCTGAATCGAAATCTCTTCATACTTCTTTGCCTCCGGATTCACCTTCGGATCGCTGTCATAGATCCCGTCGATTGCCTTAGCTAAAAGCATGGCATCTGCTTCTATCTCGATTGCCCGAAGTACCGCCCCTGTATCCGTGGAAAAATACGGATGGCCTGTACCGCCGGCAAAAAAGATAACCTTACCTTCTTCCAGGGCTGCGACTGCCGCATCCTTGGAAAATAATGTGGTAAATGCCCCACATACAAACGGGGTAAAAATCTCTGTCTTCATTCCCACATGTCTGAATATATCGGATACATAAATACAGTTCATAACCGTTGCCAGCATCCCAATCTGATCTGCCTTTGTCCGGTCTATTGTCTCGCTGGTGCGGCCCCTCCAGAAATTACCTCCTCCGGTCACTACCGCGACCTGAATTCCTTCGTCCACAAGCTGTCTGACCTGTTCTGCCACACCAATGCAGGTAGCCTCGTCAAACCCGGTCTTCTTATCTCCTGCAAGTGCTTCACCACTCAGCTTTAACAATACTCTTTTCATACGTCTTTAGCTCCTTCAAATTCTGTTGATTACTCTAAAATGAAGTATAACATAACTTTTCCATTTTGTCATGCACATATCCGGCATCTCTTTCATCTGTCATCGTAGTCAGTGTATCCCCTGCCATTAACATGGTCCTCCCCTTGGGAATCCGCTCTTTTCCGCCCCTTTCCAGAGCAACGAGAAGGCAGTTGTCGGGCCAGGTAATCTCCTCCACGCTTTTGCCTTCCAGCACGGAACCGTTCATGATCACAAAGGTGCTAAGCACCTTTTGTCCGGGGCTCTTCATATTCTGAGTCTGATTTTTTCCGGAATTTTTCAGAATACGATCCAGCATACTTTCATAGATTGGTTCCGACTTCATCAGCGTAGCGACGATATATGCAGTAACCGAAACAATTGCCAGGGAAAGCATCTGGCTCACGGAACCGGACATTTCAAACAGAAGGATAATTCCGGTAATCGGCGCCCGCACAATCGCCGTAAAATATCCAGCCATGGCCAGCAGGACAAAATTATTGATATACATTTCCTCCAGCCCGAAGAACTCAACTCCTGTCATGGCGAAAATGCCGCCGATCATGGCGCCCAGTATCAGCAGCGGAAAGAAGATCCCTCCCGGGGCCCCGGATCCGAAACTGACTGCAGAGAAAAGAAATTTTACAGCAAAGGTCACGATGACCAGACTGAGCGCCATTTCCCCGTTTGTTAATGTGATGATCAGTTTGTGGCCGCTGCCCAGCACGGAGGGCATTACAAGCCCCAGGACTCCTGCTGCCAGAAAGGCAATCATCAGCCTGGAAGTCTCATTCAAAAACTTTGGCTTTTTATACAAATCCTGCGCTTTCAGCATAGCCCAGTTATAGAAGACTCCCATCACGCCGCAGACCGCTCCCAGAAGAATCAGCATCCAGTAATAATTCTGCGGAAGGTAATGTTCCAGCTGGAACTTAAAAACCGGATCCAGGCCAAGTATATGGGAGGATATGTAGTCAGCTGTCACGGATGCTGTCATGACGGAGATCAGTATGGACATGGAAAAGCCTTTATGTATCTCCTCCAGTGCGAACATCATGCCCGCGAGGGGTGCATGAAAAGCCGCGGCAAGGCCTGCGCTGGCTCCGCATGTCATAAGGAACCTTTCCTCCGTCTTCCCCCGGTCGAGCATTCTGGACAGTCCCTGACCTGCCATCGCCCCGAGCTGGATGGAGGGGCCTTCTCTTCCCAGCGACAATCCGCCGAACAGGCAGAGAAAACCGCCGGCAAACTTGGCAGGCAGCACCTTTTTCCAATTCTGCGTCAGTTTTCCGGTTACTTCTCCCTCCACCTGGGGGATACCGCTCCCGGATATCATCGGAGCCCATTTTACCAGTCTGCCAACCACATATGCCATGAGAAGCAGAATCACGAACCAACCTGCGATCCGTACGGGGTTGCCCCTGATATATTTCAGCACAATATCCAGCCATTTTCCCGCATACGTCAGTGCAACCCGGTACAACAGCACCAGCAGCCCTCCCACTGCACCTACAAGAAGGCCCTCTCCGATCAGGATGACCGGAAAGCGCTGTGCCCGTTTAATGGTATGTGAAGTATCCTTTTTCAATGTTTTTCCCTCTTTTCCTCTCATTCGGGTGCGCCCCCGCAGCACCCGCTTTCTAAACCTCTAAATGAACATGGAAAACAAAACCGTTACCACTCCGCAAATTCCAATGGCAAGACCACTCATAGCCCCTTCTACTTCCCCGATCTCAATTGCCTTGGATGTCCCCACCGCATGGCTGCAGGCGCCGATGGCAAGGCCTGCCGCTACGGAATCCGATACTTTAAAAATCCGTATAAACAGCGGCGCGGCGATGCTCCCCAATATCCCTGTAAAAATCACCGCCACGACCGTTACGGGAACGACGCCGCCGTGTGCCTGCGCAACGCTCACGGCGATCGGTGTGGTAACGGATTTGGGAAGCATGGACATGGTCAGGCTCTGATCCAGTCTGAACAGCCTGCACATGCCGTACACGCTGGCCATGGACGCCAGAGAACCTGCTATACATCCTACTATAATAGGAAGCCAGTATTTTTTCAAGATGGAAAGCTTCGTATAGATAGATACTGCAAGGCAGGCCGTTGCCGGAGCCAGGAACATATTAATGATTTCCCCTCCGTTGTTATAAGAATCATATGGTATTTTAAAAACAAGGAGCACGCCTATAATAAGAACGATTGCAATAATAAGAGGATTACAGAGAGCCGATTTTGTTTTTTGCTGAATCCTGACTCCTGCGCCGAAAGCGATTACGCTGAGAGCCACTCCAAAGTAGGGAGATGTATACAAAGCTTCCATTATTTTTTCCTCCGATCCATTAATTTCATGGTCAGCTTCACACTGTATGCCGTCACCGCAAACGTGATGACTGTGGATACGATACAGATAATCAGCAGCTGTACCGCACTGCTTTTGAGAATGTCAAAATAATTCATGATGCTCACCCCTGCCGGCACAAAGAAAAAGGCCATATTCCCAAGAAGAAAGTCCGACTTTTCCTGGATATGTTCTATCTTCAGCAAGCCTGTCACCAGACAGATGAATAAGAATATCATTCCTATGACGCTTGCAGGAAAATCAAAGGGCAGAAACTCTGCAATCACCTGGCTCAGCCAGCAGACGGTAAAGATGATTCCGATTTGCCTGATTATTTTCATAATTCATCCCTCAATTCTTTTATGTTTTCATATGCAGATTTTTATGGCTATCTTACAAAATACACCCGCTGGTTTCTGTTGTCAACGGAACGGGCCGGGATTTATTACGATTAATTTCCTGCGTTCTGTGAGCAGCTGCAATATTTTAGACTTTTTCATACTGGTTAATCTCTCCTACAATTTTCCCCAAACTTATTGACATTAAGCCCGGGATGTTTTATGATACTTATGTTTTCACACTTTAAACAGTTAAAATTTTACAGTGCGAAGTCATTGTAAATGGGAGGTAATAGAATGATTATTGTATTAAAACCACACACATCGGAAGGTAATATCGACCGGGTAGAAGGCCTTGTCAAAAAGCGCGGACTGGATACCCACATTGTCAGAGGACAGGAAATGACAATCATTGGCTGTATTGGGGATACTACAGCGATTGATCCCAAATTATTTGAAGTCGATGACTGCGTGGATAAAGTCATGCACGTCCAGGAACCTTACAAACTTGCAAACCGGGCATTCCATCCGGAGGATTCCATCATTGATGTCTCCGGCGTGAAGATCGGCGGGAACCACCTGGCCCTCATAGCCGGCCCCTGCTCCGTGGAATCTTTTGCTCAGGTGCTGGACATTGCCAAATCCGCAAAGGCCTCCGGCGCCAACCTGCTGCGCGGCGGCGCATTTAAGCCCCGTACAAGTCCATATTCTTTCCAGGGACTCGGTATGGAGGGCCTGGATATCCTCTGTGAGGTCAAGAAAGAAACAGGGCTCCCTATTGTAACGGAATTAATGTCCCCGGAATACCTGGAGATTTTTAACGAGAAAGTAGATTTAATCCAAATCGGCGCCAGAAATATGCAGAATTTCGATCTGCTTAAGCAGCTCGGACAGCTGGACCGCCCGATTCTTCTAAAGCGGGGCCTCAATGCAACATACGAGGAATGGATCATGTCCGCCGAATACATTATGGCATCCGGTAACGAGAACGTTATTCTCTGCGAACGTGGAATCCGAACCTTTGAGACCTTCACAAGAAATACGCTCGATCTGCAGAGCATACCTGTTCTGAAGAAAAAAACACATCTGCCTGTCATCGTAGACCCGAGCCACGCAGGCGGAAAATGGTGGCTGGTAGAGCCAATGGCAAAAGCATCGGTTGCTGCGGGTGCTGACGGACTAATGATCGAGGTCCATAACGATCCCGAATCCGCTTTGTGTGACGGGGCCCAGTCACTGAAACCGAAAAAATATAATGATTTGTTAAAACAAATTAAAGAAATAGCTCTGGTAGTCGGAAAAGAAGTATAGGAGCGCAAGGGGGTCAGACCCCTCTGCAGAGGGGTCTGACCCCCTTGCATACCATTTTGTCTAAAAAGGAGAAAGCTCGTGGAATTAACAGTAAACTTAGGTGAAAACAGTTATCCAATCTATATAAAATCCGGAATTCTGGCAAATGCAGAAACTTTTGTAGCACAAGTTTTTCATGGGAAACGCATTATGATTATCTCAGATGATCATGTTTTTCCTATTTACGGCCAAAAACTGGTAAAGGCGCTTCCGTCTTATGAATGCCGCAGCCTCATACTTCCACATGGGGAGCTGACGAAGAGTTTTCAGTCTCTCCCCCGGATTTATGCCGCTTTGTTGGAAAATAATATTACCCGCAGTGATCTCGTTATAGCACTGGGGGGCGGTGTCATTGGTGATCTGGCCGGTTTTGCTGCGGCAAGTTATCTGCGCGGTGTTAATCTGGTTCAGATACCAACTTCTCTTCTGGCTCAGGTGGACTCCTCTGTAGGTGGGAAGGTAGCGGTTGATCTTCCACAGGGAAAAAATCTGGTAGGTGCATTTTTCCATCCCAAGCTGGTACTGATAGACCCCGACGTGCTGGATACACTTCCCAAACGGTATATCACCGACGGCATGGGAGAAGTAATCAAGTATGGCTGCATCAAGGATGCCAGCCTCTTTGAAATCTTAAGTTCCTCTCCTTCGTTTGATGGATTAAAAGACCGGCTGTCCTCAATCATATACCGCTGTGTAGATATCAAAAGAATCGTTGTGGAAGACGACCAGTTTGACACCGGTGAGCGGATGCTGCTGAATTTCGGCCATACCCTGGCACATACCATCGAACAGTATTATCACTATGAACGCGAAAGCCATGGGGAAGCCGTTGCAATTGGCATGTACCAGATGACAAAGATTTCCGAAAAGGCCGGGCTTACTGTCCCCGGCGAAGCAGAACGAATCAAGCAGGTGCTGGATACCTACGGTCTCCCCTGTGAATGCGGACTTCCGGTGTCTGCACTCCTGGATGCTGTAAGGCTGGACAAAAAGAATCTGGATAATCATCTGAATGTAATTCTTTTACACGCTATTGGTGACAGCTTCATTTACCCTACCAATCTTGATTTTTTCAAAACAGCAGGAGTGATTTAGCCATGAATACAGAAAAGAAGGAACCACTGCATTTTGGTGTACTTGGCAACCATCTTGGGCACAGCCTTTCTCCCGAGATCCACGAAGATCTGCTCCGACAGCAGAAGATCTCCGGTACGTATAAAAAATATGAAATGGACGAAAACGAAGTCCTCCGTATACTGGAAGTAATGAGGGATGAACATATTCTTGGCATGAATGTGACTATGCCATATAAAGAAGTCGTTTATCAGCTCATGGATGTCATTGATCCACATGCAGAAAAAATAGGCGCTGTCAATACTGTTTTAATGAAAGACGGTAAATTTTACGGTTACAATACAGATTATATCGGAGCCGTCAGCATGTTCCATAAAGCCGGTATCACACTGGCTGGGAAAGAGATTGTCATTCTCGGTTCGGGCGGGGCCGCCCGGGGGCTGATCTATGGATTCCATACGGACGGCGCTGCTAAAATCACAGTCGCAGCGCGCAACGAAAAAGCGCTCGATTCTCTGCAAGAGCGTTTTCCTTATATAAATACCTGTAAACTGACAAATGTTCCTGCCGGTGATATTCTGGTCAACACCACCCCCCTGGGCATGCATCCCCACGTTGGCGAAAGTCCGGTAGATGCATCCGTGATCCGGCAGTTTAAAGCGGCTTCCGACATCGTCTACAATCCTTTGATCACGGAATTTCTAAGAATTGCAAAGGAAGAAGGACTGCAGATCGTAACCGGACTCATGATGCTGGTAGACCAGGCAATCGGATCTGAAGAAATCTGGCTGGGTAAAGAGCTGGATTATAATATGGGCAATCGGATACACGATGAATTAGCCAGAAAATTCTGACAATGGTGTTCAAAAGGGTCAGACCCCTCTGCAGAGGGGTCTGACCCCTTTACACAATTTCCCATGGATTTTCTTCCCCTGCCTCATTCAGACAGCAGCTTTCTATGGAATGTCTCACCATATCACTCACTGCCTGATCCGTATAAAACGCCATGTGAGGAGTTACGATCACATTAGGGAATCCCCGCAGTATATATAACTCCCTCTTACTTATAATATCGGATTTTCGGTCATAATAATACATCCCAAATTCATCTTCAATCACATCCATTGCAGCCGCACCAATCTTCTCTGACTCCAGACCGTCCAGCAGCGCTTTTGTATCAATCAGACCACCCCGGGCCGTGTTAATCAGGACTACCCCCTGTTTCATTTTAGCAATGGCATCTGCGTTGATCATATGGTAATTATCATCCCCAAGGGGCATATGGAGTGTTATCATATCACATGTTGCAAAGATCGTATCAAGTTCCGCGTATTCTGCATATGCATGGACCTTCTGGGATGGAAACAGATCATAAGCATAAATCCGGCATCCAAATCCACTTAAATCGCGGATTACGGCCTGCCCAATCTTTCCGGTGCCTATCACACCCACGGTAAAATTGTGCATCTCTCGCCCCTGTATGCCCGGAAGGGAAAAGTCATTGATCTCCTCTCTCTGCATGATCCGTTTCATTTTACGGATTGCCATAAGCATGAGCATCACCGTGTAATCCGCCACACACTCAGGCGAGTACGTTACATTGCTGACTTTGATTCCAAGTTTCTGCGCTGCCTCCATATCCACATGGTCATACCCTATCGTCCTGGTTGATATCATCTTTACCCCCAGCTCGTGGAAGCGCCCGATAAGCTGTGCATCCATCTTAGTGGTAATAATACTGATATATTCATACCCCGCAGCAAGACCGGCATTTTCCATGCAGGGGTCATCATAACAGATCCCCAGCTCCACGCCGTATTCTCTAGAAAATCTCTGAAAATACACAGCCTCATCGAACTCCCGGTAATTATAAACAAATATCTTCATCACTAACCCTCCCTGTCAGAGCTTACTTTACATCAGGCCATAGTGGCTGAATGCACAGGCTATCCCGTCCTCCTCAACCTTAGCAGTTACATATTCGGTGTACGGGTCAAGTTCTTTTGCATGATCTCCCATAGCAATCGCATGCCCCGCATATTCGAACATCGATAAATCATTCGAGCTGTCCCCAAATACATATGCCTGCTCCGTCTCCATTGCAAACTTCTTTAAAATATACTCACACGCGGTTGCTTTAGAATAGCCCTTCTGAATGCACTCATAAGTATCGCCGCCCCGGTTGATCGGCTCGATATCTTTCTCCACAAACTTGAAAAAAGTGTCTTTGTCGCTGAGTTCATCCGCATAAACAAACAATTTGTCATACACAAAGCTTCCCTTTTCAATATACTCCTCCAGGCCCAGCCCGGCGTTTTGAAAATATCGTCTGGAGCTCTCCAGCCTGTCAAAACGCGACATTCGACTTGGCAGATATATGTCCTGAGTCCCCTCCATTATCCCATCCAGCCTGCATTCTATCATTTTATCAATAATCTCTCTTCCCCGTTTTTCGGGAATTGATCTGGAAAATAAAACCTCGGCATGATAAGTGAGATATGTCCCGCATCCACACAGGAATCCATCAAATTCAAACTGGCTGATCTTCGGCGGTATACTGCAGAATGTCCTCCCTGTATTTATAAAAAGCAGGTGTCCCGCACGCTTTGCCGCACGCATGGCATCCAGTGCGCTCTGCGGGATCTCCTTCGTAATCTCACTCAGTATGGTGCCGTCAATATCCAAAAACAGTGCTGCTCTTTCCATCTTGTTCTCCTAACGTTTCAGATTTTCTTCTATCACTTTATCACTCTTTCCCCAAAAAATCCATTTCTATACCTCACAAAAAAAGAGGATTTCGCCCCGCAGCTTCCGCTGATTTGCCATACGATGAAAATATTTCTGCATTTTCATCATATACTATAGGAAATAAGATACAGGAGATGTAATGAAAATCAATCTGAAACCCGATACGAAAAAGAAATCTCTACTAAAAAATACTGCCAGACTTGTGCTGCTCTTTGCCGCTGCATTTTTGGCCGGACGCGCCGCCGGAAGGGCTCAGGATTATTTTGCCCCCGAGGCTGTTGCCACCTCCGCAGAAGGGAACTGGGGATTAAGCTTCCAGGATGAAGGCCAGCCGCCGGTCGCTAACGCAACCGCCGAAGAGCTGAAACAATTTGACGCATACTATTCCGGAAATACGGATGAAAAGGTTATATACCTGACCTTTGACGCGGGATTCGAAAATGGCAACACCCCTGCGATTCTAGATGCGCTGAAAAAGCACAATGTACCTGCGACATTTTTTGTGGTAGGCACCTTCATATCGTCCAATCCGGATCTGATTAAAAGGATGGTGGAAGAGGGCCATACGGTGGGCAACCATACATATCACCATCCCGATATGTCACAGATATCAACCCAGGAAGCCTTCCAAAAAGAACTAGGGGATGTTGAAGAGGAATATAAGAAAATTACCGGTCAGGAGATGACAAAATACTATCGTCCTCCGCAAGGAAAATACAGTGAAACAAACCTGAAGATGGCAAAAGAAATGGGGTATAAAACCTTTTTCTGGAGCCTGGCCTATGTAGACTGGTATGAAAATGACCAGCCCACGAAAGAGGCAGCTTTTGAAAAGCTGCTTGGCAGGATCCACCCCGGCGCAATCGTACTGCTTCACAGCACTTCAAAAACAAACGGGGAAATACTCGATGAACTGCTGACAAAATGGGAGGAAATGGGGTATACATTTAAACCGCTGTCGGAAATTTAAGGGGGAGGTTCGCCTGCCAGAAGCATGGAGCAGAGATCTGCTGGGAGACAGGGGTGTTTCTGTGGGCGGACAATTTATGCAGAAGATCTAAAAGCAAAACAGAAGAATCTTATGACTACAGACGGTTTTACGGAGAAAGCTTGATGCTTTTTCCGTGAAACCGTCTCAAATCTTGATTTTGTGAATCATGATTTGGCCATAAGATTCTTCTGTTTTTCTGTAAGAGTTTCTAATCACGCGCTTTATGCCCACAGAAACACCTCTGTCTCCCTGCTTCTATCAGGCTGCGTGCATCCGATGTCCGCTCCTCACTATTCGACTACCTTGCCTTAAATTCCTCCACAATATGTATCATTTCCTCTGATGGATTGGATATAACTGCTGAGTTAAGTATCTTACAAGGTGAATTTACAGCTGCGCTCTCAACTGCCGCAGTTACTGCAGAAACGCTGCCACTGATAAATATGAGGGCATGTCCTCCGCATTTTGTGTCCTGTGTCTCATAGGTTACTTCTGCCGCTTTCAGCATCTGATCCGTGACCAGTACGGCGTTTGCTTCCCCAAGGACTTCTACAAGTCCGAATGCTCCATATGCCATAAAAATATACCTCTTCCTTACTTGTTGATTGTCATTGTAATTGCTGGTTCAGTCTCAGCTAACGGTGCCGCTATTATTGTATGGGAAACAATCTTGGAGATTGGTTCCGCCACTCTGAGCGCGACTTCCATGGCTGCATTGACGTTGGAGACATTGCCTCTCATCTTAACACATGCACCCGCTCCCAGACGGTTTCTCTCTACTGCCTGGATCTTTACATCCGCAGCTTTCGCTGCCGCATCTAATGCTACAAAACATGCGCACTCGCTGTCAAGCTCGAATACGCCTATTGCCATACCTTCATACTGTCCGGCCATAATTCCCTCCTGCCTGCAGAACTACTATTTTTTCTATTCTGTCAATATTTTTATTATATATAACCAAAGATAAAATTTCAACAAAAAAGTGGAGAATCTTTCGTTACTTTGCGCACACTATGGTCGTGAATAATAACAATCTTTACTGTTTCCCCACCTTATTTATTTTATAAAAATAATACGGAACCAAAGGGATTAAAGCTGCAAGCCAGGCCGCCGGATCTGAAAGGCAGACCCCGAAAAAACTTGTCTTTCCGGCAACTGCTGCCACAACCAGGGCGCGCGCCGCCAGTTCAAATACTCCGCCCAGCATGGGCACCAGGCCGTATCCCATTCCCTGCAGTGCGTTGCGGTACAAAAAGATGCTTCCAAGGAACGGATAGCACCAGAATACCGCCAGGAAATAGACCACAGCAGCATCGATTACGCCTTTCTCCGCAGGAGAAACAAACATAAGCACCATGTATTTTCCAAAGAAAAATATCAAAACCATCAATACCGCGCTGCAGATTAAGATCATTGCCTGTGTATACCAGACGCCTTTTTTCACCCTGTCTAACCTGCCTGCACCCCAGTTCTGCCCTACATAGGTTGCAATGGTCGCTCCAAATGCTATAAAGACGCATGCGATCAGGTTCTGGATCTTGGCTCCGGCGGAAAAGCCTGCAATATAGACTGCTCCGTAGATATTAACCGCTCCCTGTACAATGATGGTTCCAATCCCGGTGATGGAAAACTGAAGGCCCATCGGTGTTCCGAGCGCCAGAAGTTTTTTTATACTGTTCCAGGAAATATGGAAATCTTCTTTTTTCAGATGCAGAATTAAAAATTTCTTTTTGATATACAGGAAGCACAGCAGCGCTGAGATTCCCTGCGCAATCACTGTTGCGTAACCGCACCCTGTTACCCCCATATGAAACCAGGTGATAAATACAATATCCAGAAAGATATTTATCACTGCGGAAATGATCAAAAAATACAGCGGCGATTTTGAATCCCCCAGTGCTCTGAGCACGGCAGCCAAAGAATTATAAGCGGCCGTCACGATCAGGCCTGCATAGATAACTGTCATATACCCTTTCACATCCGGCATCAGTTCCTCCGGTGTATTCATGAGCCTCAGAATCGGCTCATTTGCTGCCAGAAGCCCCACCGTCATGGCTACGATAATGGCGAATGTCAGATAGACCGACATTGCTGTATAATGCCGCATCCGGTCGTATTTGCGGGCGCCAAACCACTGTGCCACTAAAATAGAGAAACCACTGCTGATCCCGGTGATCCAGCCGGTCACCATGAACATGAGTGAACCTGTGCTCCCTATGGCAGCAAGGGCATTCACCCCTAGGAACTGCCCCGCTATAATCGAATCCGCTATATTATAGAACTGCTGAAATATATTTCCCAGGCACATCGGGATCATAAACCAAATCATCAGCTTTACCGGGTTTCCTGTGGTCATATCATTTGTCTTATTCTTTCCCATTTATCTCTTCTGCAGCATCGCTGCCTTCCTCTTTTTTTGTATCGGTCTTTTCTATCTATAACCGGATTTTCCTGCTAGAGTGTGTCTAAAAATTGCTTGTTGCAAGATGTTATCCCAGTTTGCGGTGTATTTACTGCCAAATACAGGAGGCGTAACGGGCTACGCCCTCTGGATTTGGCAGTAAATACACCGTGAAGTGGGGCGGCATATTGCGGCAATGAATTTTCAGACACGCTCTAAGATAAAATACGGCTGTACCCTCGTGCTGCCTTGCTGCCAGACACGTTTGTACAGCCAGATATTTTATAAATCTATGCTGATTTCCTGCTTTTCTATATTATGCTTCTTGGCATAGCCGGTCAGGATCATGGTCAGCGCTCCGTCCCCGGTCACATTGCATGCGGTTCCAAAACTGTCCTGCAGGGCAAATATAGTAAGCATCAGCGCGGTTCCGGTCTCATCAAATCCAAGCACCCCGGTAATCAGCCCCAGTGAAGCCATTACGGTTCCTCCCGGAACCCCCGGCGCCCCGATTGCAAAGATTCCCAGCAGCACACAGAACAGTACCATTGTTCCCGGGGAAGGAATGCTGCCATAGAGAATTTTGGATACGGTCATGACAAAAAATACTTCTGTCAGTACCGAACCGCAGAGATGGATATTTGCAAACAGCGGAATCCCAAAATCAACCATATCCTCTCTGAGAGGCGGCTCTGATTTTTTCGCGCACCGCAGGGCAACCGCCAGCGTTGCTGCAGAAGACATCGTTCCGACCGCGGTAATATATGCCGGGCCATAATTCTTGATGACATCCAGCGGGTTGCTCTTCGAATAAGCGCCGCCTGCCGCATAGAGCACAGCCAGCCAGATATAGTGCCCTGCCATAACGATCAGTACGACTTTAATAAATACCGGCAGCTGTTTTGTGATTGTACCTTCATAGGACAATGCACAGAATGTAAAGGCGATAAAAATTGGAAGCACCGGGATCACGACTTTGGTCACGATCTCCAGCACGATTTTCTGGAATTCATCCAGTACTTGTGTAATCACTTTTGCTTTCGTCCACGCAGCCGCAAGCCCGATCATAACAGAAAATACCAGTGCGCTCATAACCGGCATGATCTGCGGAATATCCAGCTGGAATACTACACCGGGAAGTTCTTTTAGCCCATCCACCTCAGATACGATGGAGAGGTGCGGAATCAGGCCGTAACCTGCCAGCATGGAAAGAAGCGCCGCCAGCACGGAGGACACATAGGCGATAACGATTGCCACTCCCAGCATCCTGGAGGCGTTGTTGCCCAGCTTTGTAATGGATGGGGCAATAAAGCCGATGATAATCAGCGGAACACAGAATGTGATCAACTGTCCGAGAATGTATTTTACAGTGACTACAATATTCATAAATCCCTCATTGGCGATCTGGCCAATCAGGATACCAGCCACCACTCCGAGCAGAAGCCGGAATGGCAGATTATTAAATAATTTCTTCATAGTTTCAATCCCTTTCCTATAGAATCGCTATATTATAACATATCTCTCTTTCTCTCCGCAAACATCCGCCTGCGCTTCCTGTATTTCCCAGCTGTCAAACGGTTATTATACACGGCCTATGAACCGTACATAGTAACGTCAAACGGCCCTATGGCTATAGCCGAGTATCTCTTGCGGCTCTCTGCTGAATCAACTGAGCCGTGATGCTCACCGCGATCTCCGCAGGAGTTTCTGCTCCGATGGCAAGGCCGATCGGAGTCGTGATTCTGTCCAGATCTGCATCAGTAAAACCCTGTTCCTTTAATTTTGCAAACACACCGGCTTTTTTGTGTCTGCTCCCGATCACTCCGATATAAGCTGCGGAAGTCTTTAAAACCTGTGCCTGAACCGCCAGATCGTCCTTATGCCCGCGTGTCATGATACACACATAATCCGGGGCATCGATTGTAACATAATCTGCAATATGGCTGTTCTCAATTAACAGGACCTCTTCTGCCCCGGGAAACAATTCAGCCCTGCTGAACTCCTCCCTGTCCTCCAGAACCACACACCTAAAATCAACTGCTGCAAGAGCCGGCACCAGTGCCTGTGAAACGTGTCCTCCCCCGAAAATATAGACACGCCCCTGCTGCTGCATATTCTCACAGTAAAACTTACGCCCCTCTGTCTCTATCAGCACGGGTTTCATCTGCAGCCCTTCAAAAACAGCCGCTGGAAGCGATATCCCTGCGATAGCGCCAGAACGGCGGCAGACCGCCATACCTCCCTCTCCGTCCTCAGAAATCTCGCTGACAAGCCAGAATCCCTCTTTTGTTTGATATAATGCCCCGATCTGCTTAATTAGAACCAGTTTCTGCTCATCATCTGCAGAAATGTATTGAAAATGCACATTCACATCTCCCCCGCAGATCATTCCCAGATCCTGGATCTCATTTTCCCTGAGCCGGAAGTATTCCAGGCGCGGCTTCTTGCTGCGCAGTACCTCCGCCGCCACGCCTTCACTGTGGTGCTCGACCGCCCCGCCGCCTACCGTCCCCCAGATTCTCCCGGCGGAAGTAACCAGCATACGCGCCCCTGCCCCCCGCGGGGTGGAGCCGGTACTTGCAACAATCGTAACCAGAACCGCATCCTGCCCCCTCAGCATACACTCATACAGTAAGTGAAATAATTTCTCCATGCCATCATCCTTTCATAGGGGTCTTACCCCTTTGAACACCGAATTCCGAATTGTTTGAAACAATTCGGAGAATGGGACACAAAGGGGGCAGACCCCTATAATAATTCTGCCCTCAGTTCTTCTGCGGACTTCATAGAAAGCAGGCCCGGTGCGATATCGAATACTGTCTTTGCGCCGGAATCTCCATTCTTAGCGAGACGGTATGCTGCACGCGCGTAGCATACCAGTACGCTGGATGTGAATTCCGGATTGGAATCCAACTTCAGTGAGTATTCAATTACGTGCTTACTGCCTTCTCTTCCCGTCTCACCACTGCGGATGACAAATCCACCGTGCGGCATTTTGCTGTGTTCGGCTTTCAGTTCTTCTTCTGTGATAAAAGTTACGGTTGTGTTGTAATCCGAGAAGTAGTTCGGCATGTTTTTGATCGTTTCTTCGATCTCCTTCAGATCCGCGCCTTCCTCAGCCACTACATAACATTCTCTTAAGTGTTTGTCTCTTGTAGTGAGTTTTGGACCGCATCCGCTTCTTACCTGCTCTACTGCTTCTTCAACCGGCACGGTATACTGGATGGCGTTCTTCACACCCTTTACGCGGCGGATCGCGTCTGAATGTCCCTGGCTTACGCCTTTTCCCCAGAATGTATATGTATCTCCCTGTACAAGAATGGACTCCGCATAGATCCTGTTCAGTGAAAACATTCCCGGATCCCAGCCTACGGAAATGATTCCGATATGGCCGCCGGCTTTTGCGGATGCGTCTACATCTGCAAAATATTCCGGTATCTTGGCATGAGTGTCAAAACTGTCGATCGTATTAAAGTTCTTTACAATCTCGGGACCGATCACCGGGAGGTCCGTTGCTGAGCCGCCGCACAGGATCATCACATCAATCTCATCTTTCATGCTAAGTATATCATCCATATGAACGACCGGAACACCCTCTGTCATAATCTGAACGCTCTCGGGTTCACGCCGTGTAAAGATGGCTTTTAATTCCATATCCTCATTGCGCTCAACCGCAAGCTCTACTCCACGTCCGATGTTTCCATAACCAACAATTCCAATTCTGATTTTCTCCATCGTATATCCTTCCTCTCCAATATTTCTTTCATAAATTATTTGAATCGTTAATAAGTATAACATATGAGCCCTGCGTGTACAATTTAAAATTAAAGCGCACCCGGGCATATTAGCCGCGGATGGTAACAGTTCAGACAGGTCTGAACTGTTACCGCGAATGCGCTCTGCGTTTTCCTCTTTAAACTTACTCGTTGCTTCTAAGACGGAATCTCCGGTACATCAAAATTCAAATATTCGGACTCATGCCCTAACATGTCACAGCTTCTCGATCCCCGTTGCAAAATATCCTGCCGATTGGACGGCTTCTTTCAGCTGAATGTCTTTGTAATCCTTTTTCATTCTGACCGTTACACAGCCCTCTGCAAAATCAGCCTCAGCTAATACACCATCCATACTGTTATAAACATTTTCTACTCTTCTGGCACAATTTGCGCAGGTCATTCCACCGATCCGTATTTTTCTGATGTACGGATAGTGGGCAATATTTGGATCCGCAGGCCTCACACGTTTCACCGGATCCTGGCCGCCCCCGCAGCACCCGTGCGTCAAACGCTTTGTATAGCTTCTGATCCCCAACACACAAACGATAATAATAATGATACATATAATTCCAGTTGCCATAATCGTTTACTCCTATTTGATCTTATTTAAGTTAGTTTAATCTAACTTTATAATACACCACAATTGTAAAAAAGAAAACCCTTTTATTTTCTTTTCTGCTTTAGTAATCCTAAATCATTACTGTTCAGACGTGACTTTTCACATCCCGGCCAACATCTAAATCGGGAGTTAGTGACGCGCTTTAGTCGCGGTACGGATGGGGACGCTCCATGAAGGGATAGCCGAAAACCTCCCGGAGAACATCCATGTCCTTTCAAAAACGCGGCCGCGGACCTAAGAAATTCTAGGCGG